>JAPUFN010000126.1 GCA_027293665.1 Gammaproteobacteria bacterium
GATTTGCGTGTTCGTCGAGAATGGCCATCGCTTCCGCCACAGTACCCGGCGCAAGGTAAGCGTACGCTCCCATGAATTCTCCAGACTTCAGATGAAAAATGTCGAGCCGCAATCTACCACGAAGTTGCGCCCCGGGGGGAGCGCTCGCCGGACAGTGCGGCCTATAATCGCAGACCATGCAAAAAACTCTCTTTACCAAACATCTGTCGACACTTGAACGCCGCTGGGAGTCCGCACTCGAATTCGCCGGGTACGACGCCTGTGTCATCACTGCGGGCCAGGCACGCAATTACTTCCTGGATGATCAGGCTGCAGTGTTCCGGGCAAATCCGCATTTTGCGCAATGGCTGCCGACAGATGAGGCCAGCGCAAGCGTGCTCCTCGTGCAACCCGGCGTGAAACCGAAGCTCTTCTTTTACCAACCTGCCGATTACTGGCATCAGCCGCCGCAGGTTCCTCACTGGGCGGACGAGTTCGATGTTGAAGTGCACGCCGCTGAAGACGGCCTGCTCAGCGCGCTCCACCAGAGCTTGCTGCAACTCACCGCCAATCGCATCGCGCTCATCGGTGAAGGGGGGCTGGCGAATTTTCCCGCCGCCGAGATTAATCCAGTCCTGTTGCTGAACCACCTGCATTACCACCGCGCCTATAAGACAGAGTTCGAAGTCGAAGCCATGCGCTCAGCCAGCAGCAAAGCCATCGCCGGTCACCTGGCGGCCGCGGCGGCATTCGAAGCAGGTGGCGGCGAATTTGCGATCAACCTGGCTTACCTGGCCGCTGCGCAGCACACGGCAGCCGAACTACCTTATTCCAGTATCGTTGCACTCAACGAACATGCCGGCGTCCTCCACTACCAGCACTACGACCGCCAGCCGCCGGCCGAGATCCACAGTTTCCTGATCGATGCGGGTGCGCGCGTCCACGGTTATGCATCCGACATCACCCGAACGTATGCGAAGGATGAAAACGGCGTTTTTGCGAGCCTCGTCGCACGGCTGGACGCCGCACAACGCACACTGATTGAGACGATCCGGCCCGGAGTGAACTACCTCGAACTGCATATTTCGATGCATCGAGGTATTGGCCAGATTCTCGCAGCGGACGGCATCGTCACCTGTAGCGCAGAAGCCGCATTCGATGCCGGCATCACCGAGTACTTCATGCCGCACGGGCTTGGCCATCTGCTCGGACTGCAGACCCATGATGTCGGCGGCCAGCTGAAAGGTGTCGAGGGAGGCCACAATCCACCGCCTGCCCGCTACGCGGCCCTGCGGTTTACCCGCGAGGTTGCCGAGGACATGGTGTTCACAATTGAACCCGGGCTGTATTTCATTCCCCAGTTGCTCGACGGGTTGCGCACCAGCCAGTCAGCCGCGGATATCAACTGGCCACTTCTCGAATCGCTCATCCCTTGCGGCGGCATTCGCATTGAAGACAATGTCCGGGTCACGGGCGCGGGTGTCGAAAACTTCACACGCGATGCGTTTACTGCGGCACGCAACGACTAAACATGACCGATCTCACTGTCGAGCGCCTCTTCTCTGACCCACCACTCACGGGTACCTTGCCTGTCCAGCTGAAATTTTCTCCCGATGGAAAACTTGTCACGTTTCTGCGGGCGTCTGTTGACGACCGCGAGCGAATGGATTTGTGGCGGCATGACATCGCATCCGGCAAAAGCGAATGCTGGCTGAACTCGACACAGCTGGTTACGCAAGCCGTCACGCTTACGGCGGCAGAGAAGGCTGAGCGGGAACGCAAGCGCACGTTCAGCACCGGCATCACCCACTATGAATTTCACCCCGGCGGAGAACAATTGCTCATCCCCGCCGACGGTACAGGCTACCTGCTGGATGTGGCCAGCGGCACGCTCAACCGATTCACACCGGCGGACACCCGCCAGACAGATTTCAAATTCTCACCGGAGGGTCGATTTATTTCCTACGTGCGGGCGAACGATCTTTTCTTCTACGAACTCGAAACCGCACGAGAAACCCGCGTTACCAGTGATGGAAATGAAACCATAGCGAACGGCATCGCTGACTTCATTGCAGCCGAAGAGATGCACCGATTCGACGGTCACTGGTGGTCGCCGGACGAACGCTACATTGCATTTACCCGTGTCGACGAAGCAACTGTTGCTATCTCGCAGCGTTACGAGATCGACGCCGACTCGTTCAACGTCATCGAACAGCGCTATCCGTTCGCCGGTGAAACAAATGCGCGGGTGGAACTCAGAGTTCTCGACCGCGCTGAGAACCAGGTCCGCGAGATCGACTTTCGACACACGGCCGAAGATTATCTGGCTCGCGTCGCCTGGTCGGGTAACGAAATCGCCGTGCAGGTGCAAAACCGTGAGCAAACCAAGCTGTCGCTCGACTTCCATGATCCACGCAGCGGCACCTCGCGCACCATGTTGACGGAGACCTCAAACACCTGGCTGAACCTGCATGACAACTTCAAAACCCTGGATGCCGATCGCTTTCTGTGGACTTCACAGCGCGACGGCCACAGCCATATCTATCTCTACTCGAATGGCGAACCCCACCAGCTGACGAGCGGCGTCGGCGAGATCAATGAGATCATCCATGCCAACGCCGAACGGGTATTGTTCACAGGTTGGCTCGACTCGCCCATCGAGCAGCACCTCTACAGCGTGGACACCGCCGGCAGTGCGCCGGTCAGGCTCACCGAGCCCGGCGGCTGGCATGAAGCCATCACCGACCGCGATGGCAGTCGCTATCTCGACCGCGTAAGCAGCCTCACAGATCCCGGCCGGATACTGCTGGGCTCAGCGGCAATCAGCACAGAAACTGCCACCCCGCCAGCCGAGATTGCGACGCAGCCTTTGGATGCCGAGCATCCCTATTACCCTTACTTGAGTGCTCACAGCACGCAGCTTCTCGGCACGCTGCACGCAGCAGACGGGCAAACTCTACACTACCGCCTGACGCCTCCCACACGCGTGGATCGCGATCATTCACTCGTGGTTTACGTTTACGGCGGGCCCGGGGTACAGCGCGTGAAGAACGAATGGGCTCCCCTGATGCTGCAATTATTCGCGCAGCGTGGTATCGGTGTGCTGGAACTCGACAACCGCGGATCGAGTAACCGCGGTACAGCCTTTGAAGCCCCCATCCACCGTGTCATGGGTTCCGTCGAAGTCCAGGACCAGGTGGTCGCTGCGCAATTCGCGCAATCGCTTGACTGGGTGGATCCTGCCCGCATCGGCGTGTTCGGCCACAGCTATGGTGGCTATATGACGCTGATGTGTCTCGCTCGGGCGCCTGATATCTTCGCCGCTGGCGTGAGCGTAGCACCCGTGTCGCAGTGGGAACTCTACGATACGCATTACACCGAGCGGTATCTTGCAACGCCACAGGACAACCCCGAGGGCTATGAGAGCAGCGCTGTGTTTCCGTATCTGGATCAATTGCGCGGGAAGTTACTCATCATGCATGGCATGGCGGATGACAATGTGTTGTTCACGCATTCGACGAAATTGTTCAAGGCACTGCAGGACATGAATGTCCAGTTCGAGATGATGACCTACCCCGGTTCGAAACACGCGCTGCAGGAAAAGGCCGTGTCGATCCACCGATTCAATCTGATACTCGACTTCTTCGAGCGCAATTTATGAGTGATTCTCAACCACAAATACGCCATGCAACGCAGGACGATCGAGACGTACTCGTGCGTTTCCAGATCGCGATGGCGCAAGAGAGTGAGGACAAAGGTCTCGATGCGACAGTATTAGGAGACGGCATCCAACATCTGCTCGATCAGTCGGACGAAGGCTTCTACCTCGTCGCCGAGATCGCAGGCGTTGCCGCCGGTTCGCTGATGGTCACCTATGAGTGGAGTGACTGGCGCAACGGCCGCTTCTGGTGGATTCAAAGTGTTTACGTCGCTGCAAATTTCCGCCGCCGCGGCATCTACAGCGCATTGCACCATTGGGTCCGCCACGCCGCGAAGGCAGACGCCGCAGCGTGCGGCATCCGCTTGTATGTCGAGCGCGAGAACCTCGGTGCACAGGCAACCTACCGCGCCCTGGGAATGACGGAAACCGACTACCGGCTGTTCGAAGAGGAGTTCTGAGCCTGTTTGAATAGTGCGAAGAAATTCGCGGTAGTCGACCAGCAAGGTCGGCTACATCGTGTGGGTATGGCGATCCGACTGCAGGGCCCCGGCCAGATAGGTCTCGATTTTCGTGCGAGCAACGTCGTCCTGGTCGTTGAACTGCACGCCGATACCGGCGGCCTTGGTACCACCTGCGCCTTTCGGCGTAACCCAGACGACTTTTCCAGCTACGGGCAGTTTTTCGGCTTCGTCCATGAGATTGAGCAGCATGAACACTTCATCGCCCAGGCCATATTCCTTCTTGGTAGGGATGAACAGTCCGCCATTGCGAATGAACGGCATATAAGCTGCGTACAGCACGGCTTTGTCCTTGATCGCCAAGGAGAGAATTCCATTTCTTGCGCTGCGTTTTTCCGCTTGTTTTTTAGCCTGTTTTTCCGCCATGGTGAGTAAATGTCCTTTTACTAAAGCGTCCCTTTTAAGCTAAGACTTAAGACGCCTGCCTCGGTCCCGTCCTCACAGCCTGGCGTGCCTGATAGAGGGATTTCACAGGAAATTTATCATCGATGCCCGCCCAGGCTGTGTCAATACACCCGACGTGAACCGCATCACGTTCCTTGCGAACTAGCCACGTCTTGTGGGCACTGTCCTACCTAAACCATGCCATTTCGTCACCAGCCGTTCGAGCAAAACCCGGGCATTCGCACTATTGGTAAAGGCCAATTGGCGCCGGATCTGGAGCAATTCATCGACAAAACCACACAAGGTCCGAGGCGCAACTCCCGCAAGCGCAGGGACAACGGGTTCACCGGCCAGTAGCGCTACGCAGTAGCGGTACCAACGAGTCATCAGCCGGTCGGAATCCAGATTCAGCAGGGATTGGACGTGCGCGGTCGGGTGGGGTGAAACTGCAATCTCATTGAGCACGCCTGCCAATGAGGGTTCATCGGCAGCGATACTCTCAGCAACCAGCAGCGGCGCATCGGCATACTCGAACATTTTCTCCGTGAGCTCATCACTCTTCCATTGCTGCGTAAGCCACGCTCGCCCCAACACCTTGTCAGGGCGTAACACGATGGCGTGACAACGGCTGATAATCGTCGGCAACAACTTGCCGGGTCGGCAGGTAGTGAGAATGACATAAGTGTCTGCTGGGGGTTCTTCAAGAGTTTTTAACAAAGCGTTGGCAGCATTGTCATTAAGCAGGTGGGCTTGTTCGATTACCGCCACTTTGCTATCAGCTGATCGTCGTGTGTGAACCGCAAATTCTGTGATTTCCCGGATCGCATCGATCTTGACCACCGCACCATCGGGTTGCACCCAGCGCAGATCCGGGTGGGCCAAAGTTCTGGCATCAAGTGACTCAGACTGGCCAAGCAGGGAGAGCGTCAGCCAGTTGGCAAACTCACTCTCGCCCCAACCGTCATAACCCTTAATCAGAAGCGCGTGCGGCAGGCGATTTGCGGCTCGCGTCGACTCGACGTAATCCATGGCATGCCGCTGCCACGGCAGGACCATCATCGCTCAAAGCCTGTCAGATACTCCTGCAGTTTGGCGGTCAATTCCAGTTGCACCGTCGCGAGATCTTCAGCAGCATCGATAATGACGAACCGTTCTTCACGCGCCGCGATTTCGAGATAAGCACTTCTGACCGCTTCGAAGAACGGCAAACTCTCCTGTTCAAAACGATCGTGCGCCCGGTCCGCGATGCGAGCAGCCGCGACTTCCACGGGAACATCCAGGTAAAGCGTCAAGTCAGGTCGCAACTCGCCCTGCACCAGCGATTCCAACGTCGCGATCGTCGCTCGATCAAAGCCCCGGCCACCACCCTGATAGGCATAGGTTGCATCCGTGAATCGATCACAAACAACCCAACACCCCCTGTCCAGAGCCGGACGAATGACTCTCTCCAGATGTTGTGCGCGGGCAGCAAATGCCAGAAGCAGTTCCGTCATATCCGACATCGCTTCCGTGTGAACACCGAGCAGCAATTCGCGAATCGCTTCCCCCAGCTCCGTGCCACCAGGTTCCCGGCTGACCACGACTTCATGTCCGGCAGCGCGCACCAGTTCGGCGACCAACTGCAGGTTGGTCGACTTGCCGACACCCTCCGTACCTTCGAGGGTGATGAACCGTCCGGGGATTGTTGTTTCAGGCATCTGTTGTGCGCATAGGCATTTACCAGGAATTACTGTAACTGGTATTTCTGCACGGCTGCCGTGTGCTCTTCAAGGCTAACCGAAAAGTGACTGCTGCCGTCACCACTGGAAACAAAGTAGAGATAGTCACCCTGCGCAGGATGCAGCGCCGCTTCGATTGAGCTTGCACCGGCGATCGCTATGGGGGTCGGCGGCAGTCCTTTGCGCGTGTACGTGTTGTACGGCGTATCAGCGCGCAAATGTTTTCGCGTCAAATTACCCGTAAAACTTCTACCCAGGCCGTAAATCACGCTGGGGTCGGTCTGCAGTCTCATCCCTGCGTGAAGCCGGCTGACGAATACCTGGGCAATATGTGGGCGGTCGGTATCGCGACCTGTTTCTTTCTCAATGAGAGATGCAGCGATCAACGCTTGATACGCATTGTCGTACGGCAATCCAACGGCCCGGTTCTGCCATGCCTCGGCCAGCCGCTGCTGCATCTGCTTATAGGCGCGCTGTAGAATCTCTATATCATTCGCGCCACGAGTGAACCGATAGGTATCAGGAAAAAACAACCCCTCCGCGTTGCCACTGGGCAGCCCGAGCACGCCAAGCAGCGTGTTGGCGTCCACTGTAATCAGCTCATGTTCGAGTATTTCGTTGCGCGCGAGAGAGGCCAGCACCTCACGTAACGTCCAGCCTTCGATGAGTTGAATCTCGTAGTTGATCACGTCGCCTGCCAGCAGCTTGGTCAGCAGGCTATCGGGTGTGTCTCCTGGCTGCAGCCAGTATTCGCCTGCCTGCACCCTGCGTGCCTTGCCCTGCCAGCGAGCCTGCCAACTCCACAGTCGAGGTCGCGTGATGAGACCCTGTCTGGCCAGAGCCGCAGCAAAGCTGGAAAACGACTGGCCGCGAGCCAGCTCGACACGCTGCTCCGCAGTAACTTCCAGCGGCGTATTCGCCCAGGACCCGACATAGGCGAGCAGACCGGCAACACCAAGACCGGCCAATACCAGACAGGCAAGAAATAATTTCATTCGGAGGAAATTTCGAGAGATCGGTTCACACAAGAATTCTATCGTAATGGCGCGACTGCAGAGCTAACTTCTGAAAGCTAAATCTCGCGAAAGATCACGCTGCCATTCGTCCCACCGAAGCCGAAGGAATTACTCAAAACGGCGCTTATGGTCGCGTCGCGCGCGGTGTTGGGTACGTAATCGAGATCGCAGCCCTCGCCTGGATTTTCGAGGTTGATGGTGGGCGTGAGCACGTTGTTTTTCAGAGACAGGATTGAAAATATAGCTTCAACAGCACCCGCCGCACCCAGCAGGTGGCCGATCATGGATTTACTGGAAGAGATCGCGACTTTAGTATCCTCACCGAACACCCGTTTAATGCCTATCGTTTCAGATATGTCACCAAGCGGCGTGGATGTGCCGTGGGCATTGATGTAGTCAATTTCATCGGGATTCATGCCCGCATCGTTCAGCGCGTTGCGCATCGCATTTACCCCGCCTTCACCATCCTCGGTCGGGCTTGTGATGTGATACGCATCAGCACTCATACCAAACCCAACGAGCTCGCAATAAATATTCGCACCTCTTGCTTTCGCCCGCTCAAATTCTTCAAGCACGAGTACACCCGCCCCATCGCCCAGAAGAAAACCATCGCGATCACGATCCCACGGCCGGCTGGCGGCTTCTGGATCATCGTTGCGTGTAGACAACGCTTTCATCGCACCAAAAGCAGCCATGGTAATGGGCGACGTCGCCCGCTCGGCACCGCCGACAACCATGACATCCGCATCTCCATACACGATCATGCGGCCGCCGAAGCCGATATTGTGTGTGCCGGTGGTACAGGCGGTGACCACCGCAATATTTGGTCCCTGGAAGCCACAGCGGATGGACAGATTGCCCGAGATCATGTTGATCACGCTCGCCGGAACGAAGAACGGCGACACCCGACGCGGGCCACTTTTCAGGAGCGTTGAGTGTGTGTTTTCGATGGTATTGATGCCGCCGATGCCGGAGCCGATAGCGACACCGATGCGAGTTGGGTCGGCTTTCGATTCGAGCCCCGCATCCGCAACAGCCTGGATGCCGGCGGCCATA
>JAPUFN010000127.1 GCA_027293665.1 Gammaproteobacteria bacterium
GATTCGCGCCGGGCCATCCTGCGTGACGTTGCCTGGAGCAACCCAGGCTTCGATCGAAAATTCTCCCGTCGACGTGATCAGGTCATGCAGCTTGCTGCTTGCAGTCGTTGACCCCTGGGCCTTGCCGTCGATGAACTGCACGCCCCAACCGCCAACCCAGTTGTAGGTCCCCGATAGCGTCAGGTTGAGCGATGGTTCGATACCGCTCGTGTCGAATACCTGGTTGCCGGACCCTGTCTTGAATTCATAGAGCGCGATGAGATTGGCCTCAAAGCGGCCACCGGCTGACGACACGATGCCATCGGGCAGCCCCAACGCCATGCTGGTGACCAGATTGGGATCGATAACTGTGGTGGGAATGGCAGTGGCAAGGTCGAATATCGCCGTCTGCATGATTCCTGAATCGTCGGTATCCATGAAGTCCTGGTCGCCGTCATCACATTGGTTCCAGCAATTGTGTGATTCCTGGCGCAGCCGTAAGACGAAGCGCGAGTTGCCAGGATTGTCCAGATCGATTTTCGCCTGAGCAGCATCATAGGCTGCGTTCATGTTGGCGCTGGCAAAGTAGGGCGACTGCGGAATGGCTGCTGCTTCGGAATGGCAGTTCACGCAGTAAGTTCTGAGCAGGTTGTAGACCGCAGTGAATTCCGGCGGCGCGAGTGCTGGAAAATTCTTGCTGTCACCAGGTGCCTGCAGCGGCGGGGCGATAAGTACAATTGCTTTGCCGACACCGCCAAAGGTGGCACCCGCCCAGTTTTCGATATAGGACTCGATGATGTCGCCACAGGCGTTGTCGTCGGATAGCCAGCAATTGTGACCGCCGCGAACTTTTCCTACCATAATCGACATGGCCGGATCTGCCAGATCAACGACCGTATTGGCCGCGTCGTAAGCGAGGTTGATGTCATCGGCCCGGACAAACCTTGGATTCTGGCTATCGTTGTGACAACTTCCACAACGGTTGTTCGGCACCAGATTGTCCCAGAGTGTCAGCTTGAAGGTTTGCACGTCCGGCGTCGACGGTGGTGGGCCGTTGTAGTTGCTCACTTGCGGCGCCGTTGTCAGTGGCGTTGCCGAGGTGGCTGCGCCGCTGCCACCGCCACAACCAGCGAGCACCAGCAGGGCGATGGCGATGGCAGTAAATCGAATTGTCAGCAGATTCTTCATGTTGCCTCCCGCCTAGTCGCCCATGCAGTAAACGGCAGATTCTGCGAAGACCTGCTTTAAGTTGTATGTGGTCGACCTGAATGAGGTCACCATGTTGTCGATCTGTGTCCGGTCCAGATCGTCCTGTGGTGGCCGCAGGCAGACGTTGGTGAAGACCTTTTCGACCTGGCAGTACGCGAATGTATCGCTGTCGGCGAGTTCCTGACCCATGGACTTCGCGCCGTTACCGGAACCGGTTCCGGCACCCCAGCCCAGCAGGGCGTTCTGGCCGTTGCGCCAGTAATTATTCCAGCTGTCGTCCGGGGTAATGAAGCCATGCTCAAAATTGTTGTTGTTGTTGAAGTATTTCGAAACAACGCGAGTACCGGTTACCGGGTCGATCTGACCGGAACTGTTGTAGGTGATAAAACCGTTTTCGCCATCGGGGTCGCTGTTGACGTCATACGAATAATCGTAATAGGCGAACGACTGAGCCAATGGATCCATGCCGGAGTGGCAGCCGATGCAATTGTTGAGGAAGATGCGGCTGTCGCCACCGGGACTGCGGGATACATCCTGGCGGATTCTGTCCGGCGCCCGGGTGATATCTTTCACCTGCTCCATGTCGTTGCACATATGATTGAGCAGCGTGAAACGGAACATGGCCCGATTGGTGCCGTCGATGAAAAATGCTTTTGCTGCAGCTCTGGTTGTCATGATCCCGGCGGTCGCTGGAGCGGGAACACCCGTCAGTGACGATTGCGGCGTGAACTGCAGATTGGCTTGAAGATCGATACCGCGGTCTTCGAGTGCCTCATAGTGAGCGTTGTTTGTGTTCGAATAGGCTGGAATGCCAGGACCGGAACCGATGTAGAGAGTGTCCGCGCTCAGGATCTCCCGGAAATCTCTGTTATCACGAACCATGCCGATTATCATTGCGATGTAGTCGTTGAGCGGTACGAACACGTTCTGGTCGCGATTCGTCCAGGGTGCAACAAAGTTTTTGAGCGTCACCCGGTAGAACTCTGGATCATCAGTTGCCATGAGTGCTGCGGCTACTTCGTTGTTGCCGTCGATTGCCGCGGCCATGTCGGTGAGCGTTTGGGCATCCGGGGGCACACCAGCAATGCGATCGTGCATGCGTTTTGCCTGGTCTCTGGAGTCCGCCATAGCTGTGCCTGCCAGGACCACGGCCACAATCAGAAATCCACCGAGTCCAGGACTGCGATGTCTTGTTGATTTGGAGTTCATCAGCAACACGCTCCTCACCGTGTACTTGGCTGATGCTGCAGCATCGTTGCTACCAGCCCAGACATACCTCGCCCATCGCCCGTCCCTGGGCAGGTGGAATGAGTTAAGAGTCGGCCAAAGGCCGCTGGCAAGCTGTGACTGGAGTCACAACCACGGCAAGGGTGCCGTAATCTTGGCTGAGCCGATTTGCGCCGTCGGACCTTTTATATCAAGGGCTCCAGGGCCGGGCTGCAGCAGAGTTGGCGCGCGCGGTAAGAGGCAGACTGACATCTTACTTACACGAATTCAGTACTTCTGAAGATTCCTGCGCCGGGGCGCTGTGACTCGCGTCACACCTGCCATGCAGGCCCTATGAAAGAATTCTTTTTCCATTGTGCCAGGCGCTAAGAGGCGAATAGATCGTGCCATGCGAGCTAGTACAGTTTTATCGGTCAGCAGTTGCTCTTTCGATCGCGTGTTTGCTTGTTGCGTGCGGGGGCGGCAGCAGTGGCGTTTCCCTCGGAAGCGGTCAGGACCCCGATCCAGTTATCCTGGATTTTCCAATTGCGTACGTGAAACGGCCGGTTCTGTTTGATGACACAGGGTTGGATTTGCGGACGATCGAAGTGCGCGAAGCATTTGGTTTTTTTCCCGGCGCGGAATTACTCCTGCGTGATCGAGCGTCGCCAAGTGCGGTTGAGCGTTCTCTTACGGATGGTATTTTCCCTGATGATATTGACGGCAATTCGCCGCTGTACGACGTCAAAGACCTCAGTGTTTCCTCTGATGGCCTGAAGCTGGTGTTTGCGATGCGAGCGCCGGAAGACCCCATGCTCGATGACGACGAGCAGCCAACCTGGAACATCTGGCTCTACGATCATGAAACCGGTCTGGTCACTCGTGTGATCGGTTCGAACATCACCGCGGAACTGGGTCAGGATGTTGCACCGAGGTTTTTGCCGGATGGCCGGCTCGTTTTTTCGTCTACGCGCCAACGGCGGGCGAAAGCGGTCCTGCTCGATGAGGGTAAGCCACAGTTTTCTGCTTTTGACGAAGACCGCAACCAGGAAGCTCTGGCGCTGCACGTCATGGATGAAGACGGCAGCGACGTTCACCAGATTACGTTCAATCAGAGCTCCGATCTCGATCCAAGCGTGCGCGGTGATGGGCGTGTCGTATTCAGCCGCTGGGACAATGTGTCGAACGTCGACCGGCTGAGTCTTTACAGCGTCAACCCCGACGGTACTGAACTGCAGTTGCTCTACGGCGTGCACAGTCACGACACCGGTCCAGCCGGCACGACCATCGAATTCATGGAGTCCCAGGAGCTACCCGATGGCCGCCTGCTGGTGCTGTTGCGGCCGCCCGGTGGTCAAACACGTCTCGGAGCAATCCCCATCGCAATCGATACCGCCGCTTATGTTGAGCACGATCAACCGACGTTCGCCAATGTCGGACTGCTGGCGGACGCACAGGAGGATTTCATCGCGGGTGATTTGAATATCGATGACGATACGCCGGCTCTACAAGGCCGGTATTCGAGCTTCGCGCCGGTTTTTGACGGAACCAACCGCATGCTCGTTTCGTGGAGTCAGTGCCGCCTGATCGATGAGATTACGGATCCGCTGAATCCCGTGTTCTCCCCCTGCTCGGACGAGTCCCTCCTTGACCCCAACTTTGTGGAGGCTGATCCCCTCTATGGCGTGTGGATGTTCGATGGCAATGCAAACACGCAGTTGCCAATAGTCGTTGCCAACGAAGGTGAAATCTATTCGGAAATCGTGGTTATGGAACCGAAGACCAATCCGCCGGTGATTCTCGACAAAGTTGTGGGGATCGATCTTGATCCGGATCTGTTTGCCGAATCCGTAGGCGTACTGCATGTCCACAGCATCTACGATTTCGATGGAACCGCTGTTGCGAATCTCTCTGTGCTGGCGGATCCGCAGGCAACCACAATAGCGGACCGTCCTGCGCTTTTTATCCGAATCGTCAAAGCGGTTTCGATCCCCGATGACGACATCGTGGATCTTGATGGCACAGCGTTCGGCCGCTCACAGGCGCAACTCATGCGCGAAATCATCGGCTACGCGCCGGTGGAACCCGACGGCTCAGTGAAAGTTAAGGTTCCAGCAAACATTGCGTTCTGGCTGGATGTGCTGGACGTCAACGGTCGGCGGATCTTTCCGCGCCATCAGAACTGGCTGCAATTACGGCCGGGTGAGGAAGTGCAATGCAACGGCTGTCATACCCCGCAAAGTGAGGTGCCGCACGGTCGGGTGAACGCAGAGGCACCGCCGGCGAATACGGGTGCGCTGGTCGATGGGTCACCGTTTCCAAATACCAATCCGGTCTTTTTTGCCAACGTGGGCGAGACAATGGCCGAGGTCTACGCCCGCATCAACGGTGTACGCGAGCCGACGGTCAATCTTGACTACCTGGATGTCTGGACAGATCCGGCCATTGGAACGCTAGAAACGCCGTTTCTCCACTCCTACCAGGCGCTGTCTACACCCGCACCGCTGGATCCCAGTTGCGTGGCTAACTGGACTGCGCTGTGCCGGATCATCATCAACTTTGAGTCGCACATTCATCCTTTATGGAACGTCGATCGGCGGGTGTTTGATACGGATGGCGTGACGTTGCTGAGAGACGACACCTGTACCGGTTGTCACAACGTGGTGGATGCGATGGCTGTCGACATGGTGCCGGCTGCTCAGCTCGATCTGTCCGATGGCATCTCGGCAGACGAGGCCGATCACTTCAAGAGCTATCGGGAGCTGTTGTTCAATGACAACCAGCAGGTGTTGGATGCCGGTGGCAACGTTATCGATGAACTGGTGCAGGCCACCGACGGCAATGGCAATCCACTGTTTGTGCTCGATGCGAATGGCAATCCGGTGCTCGATGGGGCAGGTAATCCGATTCCTGTGCTGGTAACCATTAACGTGTCGCCGTCACTGAATGTTGCTGGCGCGAACTTCAGTCCCCGTTTTTTTGATCGTTTCGACCCGAATCAAACCCATGACGGCCGACTATCCGGCGCAGAGTTGAAGTTGGTCTCAGAATGGATCGATATCGGTGGGCAATATTACAACAACCCATTTGACGTTCCGCCCTGATGCGGAGCTGCCGGTAAAGGATGAACGGCATGACTCGTAGACTGACCAGTGGCTGCATAGCGCTACTCGGGTTGCTTCTGGCAACTCCGGCACTGGCTGTCTACAACCCGTTGAACCTGTTGCAGAACTATCAACCCGAAGTCGTGGTGTCCGACCCATATGTCGAGATGCATACCGGTCCCGGACGCGGCTATCCCATCTTCTATGTCGCCGGGCAGGGTGATGCGATCACACTTCTCAAACAGCGGACGGACTGGTTCAAAATTCGTCTGGCCAGAGGCGCTCATCGAACGAAGGAAGGTTGGGTGCACATCGACCAGATGCGTCACACCCTGGACCTCGACGGCAACCCGATCGAATTTGTAGATTACGGAATTGATAGTTTTTCCGGCCGACGCTGGGAAATGGGTATCACCGGCGGTGACTTCGAGGGTGCGGCCGCCATCACCACGTATGTCGGATATGCGGTGAATCCCTATATCACGCTGCAGATCGAAGCCTCGCAGATTCTCGGAGACTTCTCCGATGGGTCGATGTTTGGTGCAAACATACTGATGTACCCGTTTCCAAATTGGCGGGTATCGCCTTACTTCACGATCGGAACCGGAATTGTAGAAATCGAACCGCAGACGACGATCGTGCAGGCGGAGGATCGGCGCGATGAGATCGCTCACGCCGGCGTGGGTGCAAATATCTATTTGAGTGATCGTTTCATTCTACGTTTCGAATACAAGCGCCATACGGTGCTCACCAGTCGAGACGACAACGAAGAGATAGACCAATGGAAAACAGGCTTCAGCATATTTTTCTGAGCATCTGTCTGCTAGTTGTGGTGCTCGTGGGTTTCACACCGACCACCCAGGCGGCGACAGATCCCTCCGCTCTCGAACTCGAGCCGCTGGTGGTGCGCGAGCCGGAACGGCGCAAGATCGATATCGACCGACTCGATACCGAAGACTGGGAAGTCGGAGTCTTCGCAGGATTGATGAACGTTGAAGATTTCGGCACCGATACGCTCACGGGTGTACGAATTGCCTATCACGTGACTGAGGATTTCTTCGTGGAAGCCCAGTACGGAATGACGGATCTCGGTCAGACGAGTTTTGAGCGACTTAGTGGCGGTGCCCAGTTGTTGACTGACGATCAGCGCGAGATGAGTTACTACAACCTGTCCGTCGGCTACAACGTTTTTCCAGGAGAATCGTTCATCGCGAGTCGCTGGGCTTTCAAAGGAGGCCTGTACGTGATCGCGGGTATCGGTAGCACCGACTTCGCGGGTGATGAACGTTTTACGTTGAACGTCGGCCTCGGCTACCGACTGATTGCTACCGACTGGCTAGCGTTCCACTTCAACGTGCGTGACCATATCTTCGATTCTGACCTTCTGGGTAGAGAAGAAACGCTGCACAACATCGAGTTTTCCGGTGGTCTCACGATCTTCTTTTAGAGGGTAAGCGTTATGTTGCAGAGAATTTTGTACACATCCTGTCTCCTGGCGGTCGTGCTGAGCAGTGGCTGCTCTTCAATGGAACTCAAGCCCTGGGTGAGTCCGTACGAGCGCAACAATCTGGCCGACCCCATCATGAGTTTCAACCGATCACCAATTGCCAGTGCCTACATGCATCACGTCTATCAGGCGCGGGAAGGTGCGCGGGGAGCAGAAGGTGGTTCCGGAGGTGGTTGTGGCTGCAACTAGCCAGCGCCTCGAACTCAATATCAAGGATGTTGGGCCACTGGCTGTGGTTGGCCGGATTGTCAGTTTCCTGCTTGGTTTGTGGTTGGTGCTGCTGGCAGGCAACTCCCAGGCGGCCATCCTGCCTGAAGACCGCTCGGACGTGATGTATCACGGCTACGATGGCGGCGGCTTGGAAGTGGTTGGGCCTTCCGTGCTGGTCCGCAAAGGCTATAAAGACATGATATCGATCTGGGGCAACTACTATGTTGATACGATAACGAGTGCTTCGATCGACGTAGTCACGACTGCCAGCGAGTACGAAGAGGAGCGCGAAGAAGTAAGCATCGGAGTCGACTACCTGCACGGTAAAACATTCATGGGGTTGTCATATACCAACAGCGAAGAAAGTGACTACAGCGCAAACAGCGTTCGCTTCGGCATCAGTCAGGATTTCTTCGGCGATCTCACCACGTTGGGAATCAGTTACGCTCGTGGTTGGGACGAAGTCAGCCGTAACGGCGACGCTACTTTTCTGGAGGATACCGACCGTCAGAGTTATCGGGTCGATCTGACACAGATCATCACCAAAAGTCTCATAATGAATCTCAATTATGAGGGCCTGACCGACGAAGGCTTTTTAAACAATCCCTATCGCCAGGTGCGTTACCTCGATTCAGGCGCAGCACTCGGTTACAGCTATGAAGCTGAGATTTATCCTCGGACCAAGACTTCCAGCGCGACCGCCGTGAGAGCGATGTACTACTTGCCGTATCGGGCATCGCTCAAAGCCGAAGCGCGTTACTACACTGACACCTGGGGAACTGATGCCTGGAATGTGGAGCTTGCCTACGTGCACCCCCTGGCCAAGGGGATCACGCTCGAGGTGAAGTATCGCTTCTACGATCAGACAGCGGCTGATTTTTACAGCGATCTGTTCGATCGTGAGCAGGCACAGAACTTCCTGGCGCGAGATAAGGAACTTGCGACCTATACCACGCACACGTTTGGGGCCGGGATCAGTTATGAGTTTGCGGTGCCCTGGGTTTCGTTTCTGAAAAGGGCTGAAGCGAGCCTGTTTGTCGATTACATCTTTTTCGACTATGAAGACTTCCGCGATGCTCGTGTCACGGGTGTGGCGCCGGGCAGCGAGCCCCTCTACGATTTCGATTCGATTGTTACACGCGCCTACATTTCAGTCTGGTATTAGGCCTGTTGAAAACCGAAGAGCAGGTACGATTCGCTACTGCGGCGTTGCGAGATGTGTGGCGCAGAAGCTAAGCACCTTTTCCCAGGCATCTTTACTTTGTGTTTGCCGGTATCTTTCCGGAGTTGGGAAGTTTTGAAAAGCGTGTCCCGCGCCGTCGTAGCGATGAAATTCGAAATCGATACCGGCTTCGCTCAGTGCGTGGGCGTAGTCGTCAACGTCTTCAGGCGTCGGATTGAGATCATCGTTGCCGAAAAATCCTACGACTGGACAGCGAATGTCGCTTGCAAGACTCAGCGCAGGTGGGTTGCCCGTGCCCATCGAGAGTTTGATCCGGCCGCCGTAGAAGATCGCGCAAGCCGCGAGAT
>JAPUFN010000128.1 GCA_027293665.1 Gammaproteobacteria bacterium
GATACGCAGGAGTTCGGGCGCCATTGATCATGAACTCATGGATGAGTTCTGCTTCCAGTTGCGTTTCGGTCATACCCGGTCGACAGTGGACCATAGCGCGCTCATGCGCCTGACAGGTAATCCTTGCAGCTTCACGCATAACACGGATTTCCGCTGCAGATTTCAGCAGACGCTGTTCATGCAACAGATGCTTGAGTGCGACGAATTCTCCCGGTGGCATGGCGCCACTTGATTCGCGAGCCCGTATGTCACTCACCCAGTGCATGAGTTTGTTATCGAACTCATGGTACTCACCAAGAGTGATGTAGATGCGCTGCCTGCCCTCGAGCATTCCCGGCAATATGTCTTCGATGTCGTTCACCGGAAAGGCATCGTCGAGGCCGAGAACCTGGGCTGCTCGATCCGGCCCCAATCGTTCGCCCTCATAGAGTTCTGAGCGGGCGTGTCGTTCACGGCAGAACAGGATGACTTCGCCATGATCACGCCCCGGTGCAAGAACCAACACCGCATCGGGTTCCGTGTAACCGGTCAGGTAATAGAAGTCACTGTCCTGGCGGAACACATAGTCGGTGTCACGATTGCGCACTCGCATACCGGCAGCAGGTATCAGCGCAATGGCGCCCGCCGACATCATGCTCATCAGCACAGCACGGCGGCGGCGAAATTCACTCGGTTGTATTGCTGGGGACATCTTTCAATAAACTCATCACCAACAGGACGCCAACCTTCACAAATTCCTGCACCTGCATCAAATCTGCTTCCGCCTCCTCCCTGGGGTCGGCTGCGTCTATTCCGGCAGCCACTTTTTCTTTAGCCGCCGCGGCGTCTATTCCGGCAGCAACTTTTTCTTTAGTCGCCGCGGCGTCTATTCCGGCAGCCACGGCGTCGCCAGGTAGATCAATTTCTGTAATTGCAGAAAAATCCCTGACAATCTCCTGCACTTCCTCGGGCAACGACGCAAACGATTCCGCCTCCCCTTCGCCAAGACCCACAACAAGACCGGCGAGAAAACTACCCGTCCACTCGCCAATTGCCGTTACCCGTGCGTCCAGCGCAGCGTAGTCTTCCGGCAGGAGCAGCGCGAAACTCATGTCATCGGCAAACAGGTTTTCCAAACTCGCACTGACGAAAGCTTCAACGTCATTTTCATCGGAGAGCGCATCGACCCCGAGCAGATCCACCAGACTCTGTAAGGTGAACGCACCGCAAACTCCGATACCCACCACGGCACCATGGAGTTCGCTGATCGATAACGATTGCGCCTGGTCTCGAATGGAATTGAGAGCCAGGGCATACAGATCTGACAAGGTGGCGTCACTCGCGGAAACCGCGGTATCCTATCAGAGTTGGATGCTTCACATAGGCAAGTTTTCAGCGCAAACTACGTGCTCATACAAGAAAAACGGATGACACCATGTCCGTCGATGAGTGGACGGCACTAGAAGAAAAAGTCGAAGAACTGATTGAATTGTGCTCCGTAATGAGCACAGAAAATCGTGCCCTGCGTACGCAACAACAAAACTGGACCACCGAGCGAGCGAAGCTCATCGAAAAAAATGAACTCGCAAAGAGCCGTGTCGAGGCAATGATCACTCGACTGAAAACACTGGAACAAGTTTGATGAGTGAAACGCCGACGACTGTCAACGTGACGATTCTGGATAAAGACTATCAGGTGGCTTGTCCAGCTGACGAAGTGGATGCGTTGACGGCCTCTGCCAACTATCTCGATGACCAGATGAAAAGCATTCGTGATTCTGGAAAAATATTCGGGCTCGATCGCATTGCGGTCATGGCAGCACTCAACATCGCCAACGAATATCTGAACAAGCAACAAATCGTTGAGACCACCGAGCACCTCGTTGGTTCGAAAGTTACAACGTTAACGAACCGCGTCAGTCAAGCACTCACAGAACAAAAACAGCCAAACCTTTAACTCCTTCACACCCTTGCGTGTCAAGACGTGTGTACCGAATCAATTCAGTTATACTTTTATGAGTTTCCTGGAATGTACGCCAGCTGGTGTCGTCCTTGAGCCGTTAGAGAAACTAAAGGAGACTGTGGCGTTGCAACGGTGTGCATGTCCGACTCCGCACCATTGATGCGGGTTGGGAAGCCTTAGTCGTGACCCAGGTCCCCGCCTTGAACCATAACGGTTCAGGGCAAACCATGCAGCGGCATTTCGGGAGACTATTCCTATGCCCGATTCTTCGAGCAAAATCCGCCGCAAATATCGCATCCTGAGACGCAGTATTCCCCACCGCGAACAACTCGCGAACGCCGGGTACGTCGCACGGCATCTAATTAATTCCGGCCTGCTTCTGCACAAGGGTGTGATCGCCGCCTATCTGCCGAACCAGGCTGACGGTGAACTCGATACCGCGCCTTTGCTCGCGCAGATCTGGGCCATGGGAAAACGGCTGGTGCTGCCGGTAGTGGCAGGCAACGGGCCGCTGATGGACTTCTTCGATCATCAACCGGATTCCCGGCTCGTGGCCAATCGCTACGGCATTCCCGAACCAGCACCCGGCAGTGCCCACATCAATGGCCGCGCCATCGCTATCATGCTGCTACCGCTTGTTGCATTCGACAATCAGGGTATCCGGCTGGGAATGGGTGCGGGATACTACGACCGATATCTGGGTCGGCTGCCGCGGCGGTTGCGGCCCCGACTGATCGGCATCGGCCATGAAATCCAGCGCAGCCCGCAGCCACTCGCCCATGAATCCTGGGATGTGCCGCTCGACGATGTCATTACGGAGCGTGGTTGGCAGCGCTTCCGGTAACCGGCTATCGTCGCGAGCAGGAGGTGACAGCATGGCGGTACGAAAAATCATCCGAATGGGCCATCCGACGTTGCGCGCGGTGGCACGGCCCCTGACGGAAGACGAGATCGGCAGCGACGCCGTGCAGCATCTTACAGCCGATATGATCGACACGCTGCACGACTACGGCGGCATCGGTCTCGCCGCGCCGCAAGTCAATGAGCCCATTCGTCTCGCCATCATCGAAATACCCGGCGGCGATACCCGCTATGGCGAGATCGAAGCACTCCCGCTGACGGTGTTTGCAAACCCCGAGTTGGAGATTATCGATACGGCCACCGGCGGCTATTGGGAGGGCTGTCTTTCGGTGCCGGGATTGCGGGGATATGTTGAGCGGCCACAACATATCCGGGTCACCGCCCGGAATCTCAAACACGAGTTGATCTCGCTGGAACTCAAGGGTTTTCTTGCGACCGTTTTTCAGCACGAGTTCGATCACCTCGACGGCCGGTTGTACATCGATCACCTGAAAGATCCGACTAAACTTGTTTTCGACGAAGAATTCGAACGCTACGTTGCGCCTTTCGAGGCAGCGCCGTTTGCGGAAGCAGAGTATTAAGCGACTCCAGGCGTCAACGTAGAAACAACTGGTAGGCTGGATTTTCGGTCTCTTCCCAGTACCGATAACCGATCCGCTGCAGATACTTCGTGAGCTTCCTGCGTTCTTTCGCCTGCGCCTCGAAGCCAACCAGAACGCGTCCCCACGCAGCACCATGATTGCGATAATGAAACATCGTGATGTTCCAACCGGTACCGAGCACGCCCAGGAATCTCGCCAACGCACCGGGACGCTCGGGAAACTCGAACCGATACAGAAGCTCGTCCGTCGCGCCAAACGCTCGACCGCCGACCATGTGCCGTACATGCAGTTTTGCTGCCTCGTTGTCGGTCATGTCCTGAACTACGTACTGCTTGCGCAAAGTCGCAAGCAGGCGTGATCTGTCGTCGCTTGCGACAACTTGCAATCCCACATAAACGTGGGCTTCTTCGCCACCGGCGTAGCGATAGTTGAATTCGCTTACCGGGTGCTTGCCGATCACTCGGCAGAACTTGCGGAAGCTGCCCTTGCGCTCCGGAATCGTCACGCCGAGGATCACTTCACGGTGCTCACCGACCTCCGCACGCTCCGAGATATGACGCAACCGGTCGAAGTTCACGTTGGCACCACTGACCACCGCCACCATATCGCTGCCCGTGACCCCGGTCTGAACGATGTATTTCTTCATCCCCGCCACTGCCAGCGCACCGGACGGCTCTGCGATGGAACGGGTTTCGTCGAACAGGTCCTTGATCGCTGCACAGATTTCATCGGTGTTGACCGTGATGGTTGTATCGACACAGCGTTTCGCAATGTTGAAGGGTTCTTTGCCGATCTGCGCCACCGAGACCCCTTCGGCGAACAGGTCGAGTGTCTCGAAGGGCAGCTTGACTCGCCTGCCTGCAGCAAGGGCTGCCGTGAGACAGGCGGACCCTTCAGCTTCTACCCCGACAATTTTCGTCTTCGGGGAAAGGTATTTCACATAAGCTGAGATACCGGCGATCAGGCCACCACCGCCAACCGGTACGAATATGACATCTGGCGCCCCCCGATGCTGATTCATGATTTCCATTCCGACCGTGCCCTGGCCGGCAATGACATCGACGTCGTCATAAGGATGAATGTAGACGAAGCCTTCCGCGGCAACCAGCTCTGCGGCATGCTTCGCTGCGTCATCGTACGCATCGCCAAACAACACAACACGCGCGCCGAGATCCTTCACCGCGTTGACCTTGATGCTGGGCGTATTGCGCCCCATCACAATGGTGGCTTTGAGGCCAAGCGTGCGGGCGGCGTACGCAACGCCCTGTGCATGGTTGCCAGCCGACGCGGCGATCACACCCTTTGCTTTGTCCTCGTCGCTCAACTGGACGATCTTGTTGTAAGCACCTCTGATCTTGAACGAGAAGACCGGTTGCATGTCCTCGCGTTTCAGCAGCACCTGGTTGGACAAGCGGGCAGTCAGTATTCGCGCGTGCTGAAGGGGCGTTTCATTCGCAACTTCGTAAACCCGCGAAGCAAGAATTTTCTTTACGTACTTTTCCACGTCGTGTCGATGAGTTAATGTTTTCTCAGTATGACCCAAGAGCAACAAAAGCGCAGTGCCGCACAAGCCGCACTCGCCTATATCGAACCCAGACTCTCCCGCAAGAGCATCGTTGGCGTGGGCACCGGCTCTACTACAAATCACTTCATCGATGCGCTGGCCACGATCCGGCACAAGTTCGATGCGACGGTGGCGAGTAGCCAAGCAAGTGCCGCGCGGTTGCAGGAACACGGAATTGCGGTTCTGGACTTGAACGCCGCCGCCGAAATCACTGTTTACGTCGATGGCGCAGACGAGGTCAATGCTGCACGTGAACTGATCAAGGGTGGCGGCGGCGCATTGACCCGGGAGAAGATTGTCGCGGCGAGCGCGGCTGAATTCGTTTGCGTGGTGGACGAATCCAAAGTCGTCGACGTCCTGGGTAAATGCCCACTACCCGTGGAAGTGATACCCATGGCACGCGGACTCGCCGCTCGAGCACTCCGCAGTCTGGGCGGTCATCCAGCCTGGCGTGAAAATTTCCTGACTGATAACGGCAACATCATTCTCGACGTTCACGAACTTATGATCGAGGAGCCACAAGCCATGGAAGAAGCGATCAACAATATAGTTGGCGTTGTCTGTAACGGGGTGTTCGCGGCACAAGCGGCGAGCGTCGTTATCGTCGCCGGTGCTAGTGGAATCCGCCAGTTCTAGGGAGCAGCTTGCCGGGATTCATGATCGCGGCCGGATCAAGGACCTTTTTGACCGCCTGCATTATGGCCATCTCCGGTTGTGAGCGGGTGTAACCCAGAAAGTCACGCTTCAACAGTCCAACGCCATGCTCCGCTGAGATGGACCCGTTGCGGGCGCTTACCTGTTCGAATATACGCGGGCTGATTTCGTGGCAGCGCGCATAAAAAGCAGTCACGTCGAGGTCTGCTGGTTTGAGTATATTCAAGTGCAGATTGCCATCGCCGATGTGACCGTACCAGCAGACCTCGAACTCCGGATAACTCGCCCGGACCAGCGCATCCACATCTTCAATGAACGCAGGCATCTGTGAAACACGTACCGAAAGATCGTTTTTGTACGGCGTGAACTCCGCAAGGCTTTCCGAGATTCCTTCGCGCAGTTGCCATAGCGCTTCAGCCTGAGCCTGCGACTGGCTCAACACTCCATCGCCCACCCAGCCCTTCGCCACAACCTCTTCGTAAGAACGGCCAGCAGCATCGATCGCACTTTCATCAAACTCGAGCAAAGCGTAGAAATCCGCAGAGCCAGCCAGCGGCCGCTGCAGATCGCGATGCGCAACGACCTTCTGCAATGCCGCTTCGGAGAAGAACTCAAAAGCGGACAAACTGAGCGACTCCTGAAAGTGCGCGAGGACGTTGAGTATGTCCCCGAACTGCTCTATGCCAAGCACCATCACGTATTGTGTCTGCGGCTGGCGTGTCAGCCGCATGTCCGCTTCGACGATAAACCCGAGCGTGCCTTCTGAGCCGATGAAGAGATGACGCAGATCATAGCCGGTTGCGTTCTTGATCAGCCCCTGATTGCAGTCGATGAGCTCGCCATCGCCCGTGACGACTCGCAGTCCGGCCACCCAGTCCCGAGTCAGACCATAGCGAATCACTTTGATACCACCGGCATTGGTTGCGACGTTGCCGCCGATCTGACTCGACCCAGCTGACGCGAAATCCACGGGATAGAAAAAACCCTTATCGACTGCGAATTCCTGCAGCGTCTGTGTAATCACACCAGCCTGACAAGTTACCAAACGGTCCGTCGCATTGAAATCCAGAATCTGGTTCATGCGATCAAACGAAACTACTACTTCACCGTGACTGGCGACCGCGCCTCCGGAAAGTCCGGTGCGACCACCAGACGGCACAAGCGCGACGCCTTCGGTTTTCGCGTAACGCACCAACGCCTGTACTTCGTCAACAGACTCCGGAAACACGATTGCACTGGGCGCAATCTCAAAGCTGCGCGTCCAGTCGCAACCCCATCTCTGCAATGACGCCGAATCACGTTTCAGCTGTTTATCTGAGAACAATTCATCCAGCGCCTGGGGCATTTTCGCTTTGCGGTCACAAATGAAAGGCTAGTATAAGCGCCCTTTTACGTCAGCCTGCACGCCCCGTCGAGGCGCAGGAAAATGTCGGCACTGAAGTCTCAGAGAAACTCATTCGATTGGATCCACCCTGTCGGCGGAGCACTTCCCCGAAGTCGCACTACCCGAAAATCGCCTGCCAGCATCAGGTTCGCAACCGCTCGGCGAGCCAGGCAAACATTTCCGCACGGATTTCCGCTGATTCGTTGACGAGGTGATGCCGAGCGAGCGGAATCTCCAGCAGGTCATATGTACATTTACTGGCAAGTATTTTGAGATTATGGCGCCAACCGACCGTTCGGTCAGCATGCCCCTGGACCACCAACGGCGCAAATGGCAAGACCGGATAGGCCTCGAACTGCGCCATCCACGAGACCATCGCCGCAATCCATTGCATGGGCAGGGTCTGCGGCGCCAGCGGGTCACACGCCATGAGGTTGAGAAACTCCGCGTTTTCAGCATTGCGCGTGATGGTGCGGGGCCGCTCAGTGACGAATCTTCGCGCCAGCCCATAGATAATGCGGTTGATCGACCACGCGGCCGGGCGGATCAGTGGTGCCAACAGCACGACCTTCGCGAAGTCATCGGCCGTGTGTCGGACGAGGTACTCCATGACGACCGCACCGCCCATACTCTGGCCAATGATGTGCCAGGGATGCGGCAGGCGGGCCTCCGCCACTGCTACCGTCACTACATCGTCAAGCGCGCTGACGTATTCCGAAAAACTGGCAATATTCGCCCGCGCACCGCTGGACAGGCCGTGTCCCGGCAGGTCGAACGTCACGACCGCCAGGCCCTCGGCGAGTAGAAAGCGCAGCAGGTGGCCGTAGAGTCCGACGTGGTCGTAGTAGCCGTGGCACACCACGGCGGTGCCGCGGGCCGCGGGCGGAATGAACGATTGCACCGCAAGCCTGTGCGAACCGCTGGTGATCCAGCCTAGCGAATGCGTAAGCCCGGGAATTTCCGCCCGGAAGTCGAGCTCGTAGAAGTCGTAGTAATCCGCGATCGTACTCGCCGCGCAGACGGCTGTGGGATCGTAAGGCTGCAGCGCCTGGATCAGCGTGGCTGGTTCAAACGCACTTTTACCGCGCACGCTGGGTCCCCGGCGCAGGGTCGGTCAGTTGACCACCGGCGCGAGATCGCCGCTGGCGTACTGCGCGAACATTACTTCCGGAGAATTCACTTTCAACTTGCCAGTTGTCGCATGCTGATGAGCGCCATAAGTCACCTCGTCTTATCGAATACTCGTTTATTCGTAGCACAATCAAGAGGGACTTAGCGTGGATTTTTCAACGCGCCTACATTCCCTTGTGGTTGTCCGTCGCCCGACTCGCAAGTGCCGCGACCGCAGGCAGGGTCTTGCCTTCGACGAATTCCAGAAACGCCCCACCACCGGTCGAGATGTAGGACAGCGACTCACGAATCTGATATTTGTCGATTGCGGCAAGCGTGTCGCCACCACCCGCAATCGAAAATGCCGGGCTCGCAGCAATTGCTTCAGCCAGCATGCGCGTGCCTTCACCAAACTGGGCGAATTCGAACACACCCACCGGACCGTTCCACAATATGGTCCCCGCATCGCTAAACATAGCCTTGAACTGACGTGCGCTCGCCGGACCGATATCAAGAATCATTTCATCGCTGCGCACGTCGGTGACCGCACGGACTACGCCCGACTCATTTTCGGCAAGCGCTTTCGCAACCACGACGTCCACCGGCAGCGGGATGGCAACCTTGGCCGCAATCCTGCGCGCCGTGTCGAGCAGTTCTGGTTCATACAGCGACTTACCGACTGCATGCCCCGCCGCTGCGATGAACGTGTTGGCGATGCCGCCGCCGACCACAATGTGATCGGCAATGTCTGCCAGCGTCTCGAGCACTTCGAGCTTGCTGGAAACTTTGGCGCCGCCGACGACGGCGCTGAGTGGCCGCGCCGGTTGCGCAAGTGCTTTCTCCAACGCCGTCAGCTCCGCGGCCAGCAGTGGTCCAGCACAGGCAATCGGCGCGTGTAGCGCCACGCCATGGGTGGAGGCCTGTGCGCGGTGAGCTGTGGCAAACGCGTCCATCACAAAGATGTCGCACAACGCAGCCATTTGCCTGGCGAGGTCGACGGAATCCGCCTTCTCGCCGACAAGAAATCGCACGTTTTCGAGAAGGACGATCGTCCCCGGGGGAACCTGCAGCCCATCGCGCCAGTCTGCAACCAGCGGCACATCGCAGCCGAGCAACTCCGACAGCTTTGCCGCAACCGGCGCCAGCGAGAAAGCGGCATCGAACACTCCCTCTTCCGGACGACCAAGATGTGACATGACCAGCACCGCAGCACCATCGGCCAGTGCTGCCCGCAAGGTGGGCAGGGCTGCATTGATCCGGGCATCATTGGCCACCTGTCCGGCGCTGATCGGCACATTCAGATCTTCGCGAATCAGCACCCGTTTGCCGGCCAGATCCAGATCTGACATTGCCACGCAGGGCAGGCTGGCCGTTCGCGCCACCCTCAGCTCTCCAGGACCTTTTGAATGGCGACTCTAACGTTCGCAACCGACATGCCCAGTTCTGCCATCGCCTCTTCTCCCGGCGCTGACAGCCCGAAGCGGGAAATCCCAACCACTGCCCCATCCAGACCCACGAAGCGGTACCAGTAGTCCGGATGAGCCGCTTCAACCGCGACACGCGCGCGGACGGATCGCGGTAACACCGATTCCTGATAGGTGGCATCCTGGCGGAGAAACTGTTCGACACACGGCATCGAAACGACCCGGATGCCGCGACCGATCGCTGCTTCTTCCGCAGCGGCAGCCACGGCGAGTTCAACTTCCGAGCCGGTCGCCACCACGATGGCTTCCAATTCGCCCGATTCCGCAACGAGGACGTAGCCACCGCGTGCAATGAGAGCCATGGTTGCCGCATCTCGCGGTTGCGTCGCAGTCTTCTGGCGCGTGAAAATCAGCGCGCTTGGCCGCGATTTTTCGGCGATCGCACTTTCCCAGGCGACCGCACTTTCAACCGTGTCACAAGGTCGCCAGGTCGAAAGACCCGGAGTCGTGCGCAGATTTGTCAGCTGCTCGATTGGCTGATGAGTTGGTCCGTCTTCACCAAGCGCCACCGAATCATGGGTGTAGACGAATATGTTCGGCAGCCGCATGAGCGCGGCCAGCCGTACAGCGTTGCGGGCGTATTCCATGAAAACCAGAAACGTACCCGAAAACGGCCTGAACCCACCGTGCAGCGCGATGCCGTTGGTGATCGCCGACATGCCAAACTCCCGCACACCGTAGCTCAGGTAGGATGATTCATCCGCACCGTCCCACCGCGTGCCGTTGGAACCCGTCAGATCCGCCGAACCACCGAACAGTTCCGGCAACGCCGAGGCAATCGCGCCTAGACAGCGCTGCGAGGATTTACGCGTTTCCAGAGGCACGAGCGCGTCCTGCGCATCCTGCGCCACACGCCGCAGTTCACTGTGCCAGTTCTCGGGTAATTCACCGGCGCAACGTCTGCGAAGCTCTGCAGCGAGCTCAGGGTAGCTTTCCTGGTAGGCAGCAAACAGCGTCTGCCATTGCGCCTGCAGTGACTCCCCACGTTCCCGACAGTCCCAGGCTTCATAGACGTGTTGCGGGATCTCGAAAGGCGCATGACCCCAGTTCAGTATCCTTCGCGCTTCGGCGATTTCGGTTTCCCCCAGCGCTGCACCATGAGCGCTTGCGGTGCCTTGTTTGTTCGGTGCGCCGAAGCCGATGATCGTCCGGCAACAAACGAGGGTTGGTTTTGCTTCCTGGTCGAGCACCGACGCAAGTGCTGCACTCACGGCATCCTCATCGTGGCCGTCCACATCACGAATGACGCGCCAACCATAAGCTTCGAAGCGCGCGGCAACGTCTTCAGTAAACCAGGCGGCGACCTCACCATCGATGGAGATACCATTGTCATCGTACAGGCAAACGAGTTTGCCGAGACCCAGCGTTCCGGCAAGCGATGCGGCCTCGTGGGAGATTCCCTCCATGAGGCAACCGTCGCCGACGACGACCCAGGTCCGATGATCGACGACTGGAAAGCCTTCGCGGTTGAACGTCGCCGCGAGGCGCTGCTCGGCCAACGCAAATCCTACGGCATTGGCAAGGCCCTGGCCGAGCGGGCCCGTTGTCGTCTCGATGCCGGGACATTCGCCGTACTCCGGGTGGCCGGCAGTCTTGGAATGCAACTGGCGAAAATTGCGCAGATCGTCGATGGAAACGTCATAGCCGGTAAGATGCAGGAGGCTGTAGAGCAGCATGGAGGCGTGGCCGTTGGACAGCACAAAACGGTCACGATCCGGCCATTGCGGATCGTTTGGATTGTGCCGCAGGACATCGTGCCAGAGGACCTCGGCAACATCGGCTAAGCCCATCGGCGCACCCGGATGCCCAGAGTTGGCCGCTTGTACGGCATCCATGGCAAGCGCCCGTATGGCGTTCGCCCGTTCTGTTCTTACTGACATGTCACCCCCGAAAGAAAAAAATCGCCGTGGGTACTAAGGCAACCGATCCGCTGCCCGCTCAACGGCGGGCGCTATTGTCCACGGTAAAAAATTCGAGCGCAATGGCGTGGCCACGAGTTACATTCGACGTGCACAATCAGGGGATACGGCCCAAACAGTTAGGGTACAATGCGCGGTTTTACGCTTGGCAAGCCAAGCCAGATTCGCAGGGAAAACCACTGAACAAATGACAGCTTATCAAGTATTTACCTCTGAGTCGGTCTCGGAAGGCCATCCAGACAAAGTCGCTGATCAGATCTCAGATGCAGTGCTCGATGCCATGTTGGAACAGGATCCCGAGTCCCGCGTTGCCTGCGAAACGTTGATCAAAACCGGCATCGTGGTCGTTGCTGGTGAAATTCGCTCAAACGCAATCGTCGATGTCGACCGCCTCGTACGCTCCGTGGTCAGAGAGATCGGCTATGACAATGACGAAGTAGGTTTTGACGCCGCGGAATGCGCTGTCATCAACGCGCTGGGTCGACAATCCAGCGATATCGCGATGGGAGTCGATGCGACCGGGGAACGCGAACAGGGTGCCGGTGATCATGGCTTTCCAAGGAAACCAAGATTCATATCAATCCCACCGGCCAGTTCATCATCGGTGGTCCGGTCGGCGATTGTGGCTTGACGGGCCGCAAGATCATCGTCGACACCTACGGCGGCATGGCGCGCCACGGCGGCGGCGCGTTCAGCGGCAAGGACCCATCCAAAGTCGATCGGTCTGCCGCTTATGCTGGGCGCTACGTTGCCAAGAATCTCGTCGCCGCGGGTCTGGCCGAACGGGTGGAAATTCAGATCAGCTACGCTATCGGCGTCGCTGAGCCGACCTCGATCAGCATCGATACCTTCGGTACGGGCCGGCTGCCCGAAAGTACTCTCATTCAACTTGTACGTGAACATTTCGATTTGCGGCCGCGCGGCCTGATCGACATGCTTGACCTGAAGCGACCCATATACCAGCGCACGGCTGCATACGGTCACTTCGGCCGAATCGAGGAAGAATTCACGTGGGAGCGCACGGACAAAGCAGAGGCACTCGCCGCCGCTCTTTAACGAGTTGCAAACACAAACACCGATTAGCGGATGAATGACAAGGTAACACCCGATTTTCGTCTCAGCTGCGAGTTTTTTGCACCCAGAACCCAACAGGGCATGCAGACACTGGAGCGCGTGGTCAAACGGCTCGAAGAACTGAGTCCCGATTTCTATTCCTGCACCTACGGCGCAGGTGGCTCCACCCGTGATGGTACCCACGAGACGATCAGCCGTCTTATGGGACTGGGGTTGCAGGCTGCCCCGCATCTGTCCATTGGCGGGGATAGCAAAGAGGTCGTTTGCACGCTGCTCGATGACTATCGCACGATGGGCGTGCGCCGAATTGTCGCACTTCGAGGTGATCTGCCATCCGGGATAGGGACTGCCAGATTCGGCCACAACGCGGAATCACTCGTCGCCTGGATCCGTGAACACTCCGGGCAGCACTTTGCGCTGGAAGTGGCCACCTACCCCGAAACTCACCCGGATGCACAAAGTCCGGCAGATGACATCGCGTTTTTCCAGCGCAAAATAACTGCTGGTGCAAGCTCGGCCATCACTCAGTACTTCTACAACCCACACGCTTACTATGACTTTGCCGAGCGCTGCGCAAAGGCCGGAATTACAATTCCGCTTCACGTCGGGATCATGCCCATCACCAACTTCGAAGGGATCGTCCGGTTCTCGAAGAATTGTGGTGCCGATATTCCCCGCTGGCTCTTCAAAAGGCTCGAATCGCTGCAGGATGATCACAAGGGGCTGCGTCAGTTCGGCGTGGAGGTCCTGACGAGACTTTGCGAAGAACTCATCTCGTTCGGCATTCCGGGTCTGCACTTCTACACGCTCAATCGCTGGGGAGCGACACTCGCAATCTGCAAGAATCTGGGCCTCGATCAAAGAGATCGATGAAACACCGACTGTACCTGCAGGAGGTGCTCGCCGACGGCCGCAGGCTGTCCTTAGGGGTGGCTGAAAGCCACTATCTGCTGCATGTACTGCGCCATAAGAAAGGTGCCGAACTCGTCTGCTTCAACGGCCAGGGTGCACAATGGCGGGCGACTATCTCAGCAATCACCGGCAAACAGTGCGAAATCTGCGTACACGAACAACTCTGTGAAGCACGCCAACCGATTGCGCTGCATCTGGCGCAGGCCTGGCTCAAAAGCAGTGCCATGGACACCGTGGTGCAGAAGGCGACGGAGCTGGGTATCTCGGATTTATGGCCACTGAGCACTGCTCGAAGCAACGTTCAACTAACCGCCAGCCGTCTGGATAACAAACTTCACCACTGGCGCAAGATCAGCCGCAGCGCTTGCGAACAAAGCGGCCGGCTATTTCTGCCCGCCGTACACGAACCCATTTCACTGCAGGCATTGCTCAGCGCGCCGCCGACAGCAACCTGCCTCTTTCTCGATCCAGGAGAAGAGCCGCTGCACGTAGCACCGGAACCAGAGCCGCTGACGATATGCATCGGCCCGGAAGGTGGCTGGACGGACGAAGAGCGCACCGTGGCCGCTGATCTGGGCGCGCAGATATGTGGCATCGGCAAGCTGACACTGCGCGCAGAAACCGCGCCTGTTGCCGTGCTCGCGGCGATCAGACATTCGTGGGGATGGCGCGAGTAGCAGAAAAGGTGAGTTGCCGGGGCCACAGCAACGGCGCTGAGTGGTTCTATCTTGCGCGCCTCAGCGCATCAAATCGGCGACGTTGCCCTCGATGAATTCGAGATTCGGGATGATGGCCGATTCCGTTCCCACCTTGACGCAAACCGATTCAGCAGGACCCAGTTTGCCCGACTCGTTGCTGATGTCATCGGTCGTCAGTTGCAACATTCTCGGCAAGCCTTCTGCAGCAATTGCGTAAAACGCAATCCCGTTCATGGAGCGCGCACGATTCATTACAATCATGCAGCGTCCTGCTCTGCGGCGAGCTCCTTCGAGACGGTTGAGACATTCAAACCTGACAACGGGAATTGTTTCACCTCGCCAATTCAGCAGACCAAGACACCATTCGGGGCCCTCAGCCATTGCTTTGACTCGGCGCCATGGAAGAATTTCCGCAATGGAAACATTCGGCAACAACAACTGCGCATCATTCAGAGGAATTATTACGCAGGATAATTCTGTTAATTCTTGTGCCACAGCCACCGCCATTGAGAACCCTTAATTCACCAGGTGATCGATCGTTTCCAACAGCTCGTTTTCCTGGAATGGTTTGCCCAGGAAACTGTTGACACCTAACTTCGCGGCATGCTCCTTGTGCTTTTCACCGGTCCTGGAGCTGATCATTATGATCGGCAGATCACTCAACCGATCATCATGACGGACCTGCCGCGCCACTTCGAAACCATCCATCCGGGGCATCTCAATATCGAGCAGCATCACATCGGGTCGACGTTCCTGCAGTAATGCGATCGCCTCGATGCCGTCTTTTGCGACGATTACATCCATACCCTGGCGTTCCAGCAGACGCGTCGTCACCTTACGCACGGTTACTGAATCGTCCACGACCATGACACAGGTGGTTTTAGCGCCCCTGGCCAGCGGTCGTGCACCAGAGGCAAGCCCGTCACCGCTCTGTGCGCGAATCAACGCAATCAGATCGATAATCACGACCACGCTGCCATCACCGAGAATGGTTG
>JAPUFN010000129.1 GCA_027293665.1 Gammaproteobacteria bacterium
CGCAGCAGGCGGCGTAGCGCACGCCAGGCGGTCAGGGGTTGCAGGGTTGTGTAAGGGTTGCTCATAGTGGCACAGTTGGTTATCAACAATGGTGTCGATATAATATCCTTATCTACATTAATGTCAATAGTGGATTTCAGGCGTGTGGACAGGACCGGTGGCAGGATCGTGAAACCTGGAAGGAGTAGCTGATGGCAGGGCGCAAGAGACGATCAGCCGATGAAGCGAGGGCCGAACTACTGCAGGTTGCTGAAGATCGACTGGCCCGATACGGCCTCGAAGGTCTCAATATCGTTGACGTCGCCGGCGCGGCTGGCATGTCCCATGCCACGTTGATTCACCATTTCGGCAGCACCGAGGACATGCGTCGCGCGCTCGTCACACGTATGACCGATCGCCTGCTGCGCGATGTGATCGCCGTGTTGGAGACCGAAGCCGAGTTGGCACCGGAAAAACTGTTGCGGGATCTCTTCTCTACTCTTTCCAAAGGCGGTCATGCGAAATTGCTGGCCTGGCTCGCCGTTGAGCAGGGCTTGAGTCAGTCTGCGGATCCGGCTGCCGAGATTGATGATCTCTTTGCGGAGTTGGTTCCGATAGTGGCAAAACGCCTGCCCACCGGTGCAGATGGCGAACTGCTGGCACGGCGGATGATCTACCTGATCGCAACTTCCGCCATCGGCTACGGGATCGCAGGAGACACCCTGGCCAATTTGATCAAGCTGGATCACGCAGAGGTGGAGGATTATCCCGCCTGGCTTGGCGCGCAGGTGCGTGAAATGCTGGAACCCGATACCGATTAATTAGTGGGGTCAGAGTAAAGTCAGATGGCAAATACATTTAGAGAAGAAATTCGTGAATGGCTGGAAGAAAACTGCCCGCCAAGCATTCGCACCGCAATGCCCGCCGATGAATATCCAGGCGGCGGCCGTCGCGCTAAATTCAAAAATCCTGAAACGAAGATCTGGCTGGATCGCATGGCCGAACGCGGCTTCACGGTTCCAATGTGGCCAAAGGAATACGGCGGGGCGGGACTGAGCACGACTGAAAACCAAATCCTCGGCGAGGAAATGCGGCGGATAAACGCACGCCCGGCACATCTCGGGATGGGCATCAGCATGATCGGTCCAGCGCTGCTCGAGTATGGCACGCCTGAGCAGCAAGCCGAGCACCTGCCGAAGATCGCGCGCGGCGAGATCTGGTGGTGCCAGGGCTACAGCGAGCCCAACGCCGGTTCGGATCTTGCGAGCCTGCGGACCTCCGCAGTGGCGGATGGTGACGAGTACATCATCAACGGGCAAAAAGTCTGGACGTCGGGTGCCAACAACGCAGATTGGATGTTCTGCCTCGTCAGGACCGACCCGGATGCGTCCAAGCACGACGGTATCACGTTCATTCTCTTCGACATGAACACACCGGGCGTAACAGTGAAACCTATCCTGCTCATCAGCGGCCTGTCTCCGTTCTGCGAGACTTTTTTTGACGATGTCCGGGCTTCTAAATCGAACGTCGTCAGCGAAGTCAACAAAGGTTGGACGGTCGCCAAGCGGTTGTTGCAGTACGAACGCACGTCCATCGGCGGCATCGGTGGTGGCAGTCAGAAAACGGCTTCGCTCGAAGAAGTGGCCGCCGACTACATCGGCCTGCGCGATGGCAGGATCGCCGATACAGCGGTGCGGAACTCCGTGACTCGTCACCGGATGAACGACAAAGCCTATCAGTTGACCATGCTGCGTTCGGTGGAAGAATCGGCAAGCGGTCGTGCGCCGGGTGCGGTGTCTTCCATGTTCAAATACTACGGAACCGAGCAAAACAAACGCCGCTACGAGTTGCTTCTTTCGATGATGGGTACCCGGGCCGTTGGCTGGGGGCGCGACGATTCGTTCGAGGCGTTTGAACTTGAAACCACTCGCGGCTGGTTGCGCTCAAAGGCCAATTCCATCGAGGGTGGCACCTCCGAGGTGCAGCTGAATATCGTGGCGAAACGGGTGCTTGGGTTGCCGGACTAGGGGCTTATAGTCGCTCGCGTATCTGCTGTTGGCGTCAGGTTTGCGCCAGCAGTTGCATCTCGAAGTCGCCGATGTACTTTTCCAGCGGCCAGGACTTGCCGGTACTGAACAGATCGCCTGATTTATGGCCGACGAGGCAGGGCGGGTATCTGCTTTCGATACCTGAACTGCGTTCGACGATATCTGACAGTGAATCACCGAAATAAATCACCCAACCCCAGCGGGCCTCAACGGTAAATTCATCGAAGACGTGCAGCCGCTCTTCCCGCGGTAATCCCTGGCGGTCATAAGACAGGTTCATCTCCCGCTCAACGATCAGGCAGGCGGCGCGTCGGTCGATCAAGTGTGGTTTACCTCGGAGAGATCAGTGCTTTTTTTTGAGTTCGTTGGCGATACGTTTCTGTTCGAGGAAGTCGGCTTTGAGTTTGTCGATCTGTTCGTCGGACAACTTGTTAATATTCATGAAGTCGAGTTGCCAGTCGTCATTGTCGGACCAGCGTTGCTCTGAGGCGAGCGTCTGGCCCGGATTTTGCGCATTCTCAAACAGGCTCAACGCAAGTTCGAGTGTTTCTGTCTGTGAATCTACGTCAAAAGGTTT
>JAPUFN010000013.1 GCA_027293665.1 Gammaproteobacteria bacterium
ATACCGGGGTAATGCCCGTCGAGCCAGCCGCGGCACTGCGCAAGAGACTGAGAGTGAGAAATAATCTGGGTGATGGGTGTATCGCCGTTCTTCTGGTTGACCATGAGTGCATGGTGGATGGCTAACTCGACTTCAGCGCAGATCTTGAGCGATGAATCCATGAAGCAATCCAGCGTGTGATTGATCATGCCTTCTGTGGAGTTTTCCACCGGCACTACGCCGTAATGGGCTGCAGCGGATTCGACTTCTCGAAATACTTCGTCGATCGATGTTTGAGCTCGGGTGCCGGCAAAATGACCGAATTGTTTGACGGCCGCAGCTTCCGTGTAGGTCCCCTCTGGACCCAGATACGCAATTGTCAGCGGCTGTTCGAGATTGAGGCAGCAGGAGATCACCTCCCGAAAAAGACGCGCCAGATCGTCATCGCTGAGCGGTCCTTCATTTTCGGCTTTGATGCGGGTGAGAATCTGCGCTTCGCGCTCCGGCCGGTAGTACACCGGCTCCTCATCACCCGCTGGTGCCTGCTTGATTCGGCCGACCGACAGCGCGCACGCTGCCCGCTCGTTGAGCAACCGCTGCAGATCGCTGTCGATGGCATCGATGCGTTGCCGCACCGATTCGAGGGTTAGCGCCGTTTTGTTGTCCTGTTTCGACATGTCAGCCTGTGCTCAGCCACGCTCGTTTTCGAAAGACTGCATGAAATCAATCAGTGCGTCGACGGCTGCTTCCGGAACGGCGTTGTACACGCTCGCCCGCATGCCTCCCACGCTGCGATGGCCTTTGAGATTTGTCAGCCCTGCCGCTTCTGCGCCACTGAGAAACGCAGCATCCAGCGCCGGTTCAGGCAGCGTAAAAGGTATGTTCATCCACGAGCGGTCTTGGGCGGCGACAGGTGAGTGATAGAAGTTACTTTGATCGATCGCATTATAGAGTTTCATGGCTTTGCGCTGGTTGATCTCTGCCATCGCTTCGAGCCCACCGAGGTCTTTCAACCAGCGAAATACCAGACCGGACAGATACCAGGCATAAGTCGGTGGCGTATTCGACATGGAATCCACCTTGGCATGAACGGCATAGTCGAGCATGCTCGGAGTGCCTGGACGGGCATTGCCAAGCAGATCCTTACGGACAATCACCACAGTCAAACCCGCCGGACCGATGTTTTTCTGCGCACCTGCGTAGATGATCCCACAGCTGCTGATGTCTATCGGTCGCGACAGAATGTCAGATGACATGTCGGCAACGAGCGGCTGGGAAGCCGTCACCGGGAATTCATGGAACTGCACCCCGCCGATTGTTTCGTTGGAGCAGATGTGCAGATAAGCTGCATCTTCGTTCAGCTGCCAGGTCGACGGATCCGGCACGTGATCAAAATTACTCTCTTGCGACGACGCAACCACATTGACTTCACAGAACCGGCTCGCTTCCTTGATCGCTTTGGCCGACCAGGATCCGGTGTTGACGTAGTCGGCGGTGTTTTTGTCCCCTAAAAGATTGAGCGGCACCATCGCAAACTGCGTGGTCGCCCCACCCTGCAAAAAAAGCACCTGATAGTCATCGGGAACGACGAGTAATTCGATTAAATCGGCCTGTGCCTGCTCGGCAATCTCGACGAAAGCTTTACTGCGATGACTCATCTCCATCACAGACATGCCGGTGCCCTGATAGTCGAGCATTTCGCTTTGTGCCCGTTCGAGTACCGGAGTCGGCAGGGCAGCTGGCCCTGCTGAAAAGTTGAACACCCGGTCCACGCTTACTCGTCTCCGGCCTCATCGGTTTCAGCAGTTGCATCAGTTTCATCGATGTCGCCGGGTGGCGCCGACTCATCGGCTGCAGCCTCATCGGCTGTGCCTGCAGCGGCCGGCGCAGCGCCGGTGGCATCACCATTGTCGTCTTCTTTTTCCACAATGCGTTCGACCCCAACCAGGTTTTCGACGCTACGAAGATTGATCAGCCGAACGCCTTGCGTATTTCGCCCCAACACCGAGATTTCATCTGCGGTCGTGCGCACCAGAGTTCCCATGTTGCTGATGAGCATGAGTTCGTCACCGGCGAAAACCTGCACGGCGCTCACGACATCACCGTTGCGATCACTCGTCTGCAATGCGATGACGCCCTGCGCACCCCGTCCTTTTGCAGGAAAATCCGCAACGTTCGTACGCTTGCCAAAACCATTCCGGCTGGCCGTGAGCACGAAGCCATCGACTTCGGGGATAATGAGGGAAATGACTTTGTGCCCACCTCTCAGGCGGATCCCGCGGACGCCGCGGGCGGTACGGCCCATCGCTCGTACATCGGATTCCTTGAAGCGCGCGGCCTTGCCGGAGCTGGACGTCAGCAGCACATCGCTGTGGCCATCCGTGAATGCCGCACCAATCAGCGTATTGCCCTCTTCAAGTTCCAATGCGATCAGCCCACTTGTACGCGGTCTGGAAAACTGATCGAGAGGCGTTTTCTTAACGGTGCCGTTGGCAGTCGCCATGAACACAAAACGATCTTCAGTGAAATCCTCAATGGGCAGAATCGCTGTAATTCGCTCCTCATCATTCAGAGGTAACATGTTAACCAACGGGCGGCCTTTTGCACCACGACTGGCCTGCGGAATCTGCCACACCTTCAACCAG
>JAPUFN010000130.1 GCA_027293665.1 Gammaproteobacteria bacterium
TGCTGGTCGTGACGGCACAATTCTGCAATGACAAGGGTGCCGGCATTCCGCAGCAGGCGCCTTGCGTGTTGGAAGAAGTTCGCGGGTGATGCCAGATGGTGGATCACCATCGCTGCGATGATCAGCTCATGCTGGTCAACGTCGGTGAGTTCCATGAAGTCGCAGTGATTGAGCGTTACCGAATCCAGTGCCTGGATGCTCGGGCGCGCACGCTCGAGCATGCTGGATGACGAATCGATTCCGCTGACACGGTCGAAGTGACCTGCGAGCCAGGCCAGAAGGTGGCCATCGCCCGGGCCGACTTCAAGCGCATGGCCGCTCACCGGCTGCCCGGCGTTGACGACGCCGGTTTTTTCCAGCATGTCCTTGACCGTATCGGTGTAGATCACCGGTTCGCAGATCCGTGCCTGCTGGTCGGCAAACTCGATTGCGTTGCGGGCGAAGAAATCCTCGCTGCGTGCCCGTCGCGCTGCGTGAATCGCCAGCGCCTGTCTGGCGGTCGCGGGCGCCAGCGGGATCTGATCAATCGTCGTGAGCATCGCCTGCTGCAGAGCATCGCACGAGTTCAGACCGGCCAGTGAAGCACGGCGATAGAAAATGCTGTTGCCTTCGCGGCGTTTTGCGACGAGGCCGGTCTGGTGAAGAATCTTCAGATGATGACTGAGTGCGGGTTGTGGCACAGCGAAAAGCTCGCAGAGCTCTGAGACGGAATAAGACTCTTCGTGCAGGACCTGCAGGATGGCGACACGCAGCCGGTCAGCGGCAGCCTTGCCGAGTGTGACGACGCTGTCGAGGCTCGTTGCGTGAGAATCTGCCACTTGCAGGTGTGCCAAAATGGCTGCCCCGGTCTGAAGGATGGTGGGTCTGGAGGCGCGATGCTAGCAGCGTGCGCGGACAATATCAAAATATATTGATATTGAATTTTGAGCACGTCCGCGGCTGGTTTAAAGCGCCCGCGGCGGGTTTAAGAAGCGCCTGCGGCGGGTTTAAGAAGCTCGCGGCTGGTTTAATAAATGGCACAATGCGCCTCCATGAATCGCCCACCGATCATCAACAGTAAGCTGCCGGACGTTGGCACGACCATCTTCACCGTTATGTCTGAACTCGCAGCGGTTGAGGGAGCTTTGAATCTGTCCCAGGGTTTTCCGGACTTTGACGGCCCCAGCGCATTGCTTGAGCGGGTGCAGTATTACCTGACCCACGGGCACAATCAGTATGCACCGATGATGGGGGTATCGACGTTGCGGGCGGCGATTGCTGAGAAAGTTCTCGCACTGTATGGCTGCACGCTCGACCCCTTAGAGGAGGTCACCGTGACCTCAGGGGCTACCGAGGCACTCTTCTGCGCCATTGCCGCGGTCGTGCATCCGGGGGACGAAGTAATTGTTTTCGACCCCGCCTATGACAGCTACGAGCCGGTGGTCCGACTGCAGGGTGGGGTGACGCGGCACGTGCCAATGCACCCGCCGGATTACCGCATCGATTGGGACCAGGTGGCCGATCTGCGCAACGAGCGGACACGCTTGATCATCACGAACACCCCCCACAACCCGACGGGAACTGTCTGGGAGGCGACGGATATCGCCGCGTTGCGGGATATCGTCGTCAATCGCGATATTTATCTGCTGGCGGACGAGGTCTATGAGCACATCATCTTCGACGGTCGGCAACACGAAAGCCTGTGCAGCGATCCGGAGCTCTTTGCACGAAGCTTCGTGGTTTCCTCGCTTGGCAAGACCTACCACACCACGGGCTGGAAAATTGGCTACTGCTGTGCCCCGCGCAATCTAACGACCGAGTTCCGCAGAATTCACCAGTACGTCACGTTCACGTCGAACACCCCGGTTCAGCTGGGTCTGGCGGATTTTCTCCACGACCACCCGGAGCATCACCAGGAACTGGGCGGGTTCTACCAGGCTAAACGCGACCTGTTCTGCGAGTTTCTCAAAGACTCACCTTTCGATGTCGTGCCGAGTGCGGGCTCTTTCTTCCAGTTGCTTGGCTATGAAGGGTTCTCCAACGAGAAAGATACGGATCTTGCAGTGCGTCTGACAAAAAAAGCGAAGATCGCATCGATTCCGGTTTCACCGTTCTATGAAATCGATCCCGGCCACAAAGTTCTGCGATTCTGCTTTGCCAAAGATGACGAAACTCTGTATCAAGGTGCAGAGATACTCTGCAGTCTGTGAGCGACGAACGTGGGCAACATACTGAATCTGAGTTTTATCCAGACGCCAACTCAATGGCATGATGCGCCAGCCAATCGTGAGCTCTTCGATGGCTGGTTCGAGCAGCTGCCGGCGGCAACCGAGCTTGTTGTCCTGCCTGAAATGTTCAGCACCGGATTCACCATGGCGTCCACGGAAGTCGCGGAAGCCATGACGGGAGCGACTGTTTGCTGGCTGCAGGAATCTGCGCAGAAACTTGAAAAGACGATCTGCGGCAGTCTGGTGATTGTAGAAGGCGACCAGTATTTCAACCGATTCGTCTGGGTACCGCCAACGGGCCCAATTGTCACTTACGACAAACGTCATACGTTCCGCATGGCAGGTGAACATGAACACTACACGGCAGGCAGCAATCGGGTGGTGATCGAGTTCGATGATTGGCGTGTGTGTCCGATGATTTGTTACGATCTTCGTTTTCCAGTCTGGTTCCGCAATCGTGACGACTATGATCTGCTGCTCTGTGTTGCAAACTGGCCTGCCGCTCGGCAGTCTGCGTGGCAGACGCTGCTGCGGGCGCGGGCGATAGAGAATCAGAGCTACGTGGTCGGAGTGAACATACTTGGCGTGGATGGTGCTGGTGTCAGATATGTCGGCGGCAGCGCGGTGCACGATGCGCAGGGTGAGTTCCTGCTGGACGCGGGAACCAGGGAGGGTGTCTTCAACCTGGCACTCGATCGACAATCGCTCGAGACGCACCGGGCCGCATTCCCTGCCTGGCAGGACGCAGACGAATACGCGTTGGCCGAGTGAGGACCTTAGACTGGTGGGAATTTCCACACACTACCAATCTGCAAGGAAAAGGATGATGGGAGTGAAAGCCGCAGTAGAGATTGGAGTAGCCATTGGATTCGTGTTGACCCTTGCGGCTTGTTCCGATGGTGCGACGTCGGGCACTGTCGATGGTGAGCGGATTTTTAACCAGTTCTGCTTTTCCTGTCACATGGCCGGGATCAGCGGAGCGCCTAAACCGGGTGATATGGCCGACTGGGCACCGCGCCTGGCCAAGGGTGAAGCATTGCTGCTCGACGTCACGCGAACCGGCATTGTCCCTGCCATGCCGCCCATGGGCATGTGCCTGCAATGCAGCGACGAAGAACTGCTCGCGGCGATCAGATTCATGAGTACGCCGCCCTAGGCGGGTCGCCCTGGGTACGAAGTCGACGCCAGAAGTGGTGATTTACGCCAGGTAGTGGCGAAGATAATACAGATCTGCTGCAAGCCGTTTTAGATAAATGCTTTAAAATCAATCATATAGATCGTTGGCTCGAATTGTGCTTCCTCTGACGGGTAGCGCTCAACGTGGTTGCGAAACTCGGCTGCCGGAGCGCTTCGAATCTGAGAAAAACTGACAGGAAAACTGATGACGCGTTATGCACCCGGAGATGTCGTATCCCGCCGCAAGGGCTTCGTGATGCACAAAGGCCTCGTGCTGCGCGACGGTTCGATCCTCCACAACACGCCTTTCAAAGGCGAGCACGTCTGCAGCGAAAGCGAATTTCGTGCGGGGCAGCGGCTGCACGTTTCCCGCCTGGAGCTACCGCAGCGAAGGCGTGCGCTGCTGCATGCCCAGGACGCCGAGCGCCGCGGCTACAATCTCCTGACGAACAATTGCGAGCACACGGTCACCCGGGCAACGACCGGGCGCTCCCACAGTCCGCAACTCAAATCCTGGGTGGCCGGAATTGGCCTGGGTGCGATCGCCTTTGCGCTGACGCGGCATCCGGGTGCTGCCGCTGCCGGCTACGCACTCGGTCGGACCCTGGCAAAGAAACTCTGACCGGCAATCCCGCCAGGAGTGTTAATCACCCAGCCAGTCTGCGCGTTGAACTGCGGTCAATCGCGGCAGGCCCGGCACAACCAGTCGATGGCAGTGCAGTTGCAGCCGCGGTGCTTGCTGAGAAGGTGCAGCGGGGTTCCCGTAGAGCAGATCGCCCATGATCGGGTAACTGATCCAGGCCATGTGAACGCGTAGCTGATGTGTGCGGCCGGTCAGCGGTTGCAGGAGCACGAGAGACCTCGTGCCGCTCTGCATGAGGGTCCGAAAGCGGGTCTGACTGGCATGACCGTTCAGCGGCGCGGCTAACGTAGCGTCGGCCGACCCCCGCAGACGCCACAGCCCACCAACCCGTTCGATCTCAGCGCGGCCACCGGCAATCCGAAAACGACTCTTGCGACCTTTGCGCAGGGGCAGGTCGATTGTGCCGGCTGCCGGTGGCGCACCTTGGACCCAGGCCAGGTAGTACTTTCGCACCTCCCGGCGTTGGAACGCCTGGGTCAACCGGCGTTGACTCTCCGCGGTTCGGGCGAGGATAAGCACGCCGCTCGTTGGCTTGTCCAGACGATGCACGAGATAGGGTTTGCCGCCGAGCAGTTCGGCAAACTGATCCCACAAGCACGGTGCTCCGGAGCGGTCCGCCAGCAGAGAAATGCCGGATGGTTTGTTCAGTACCATCACGCTGCTGTCCTGATAGATGATTTCCAGTGGAGTACTCATGTCCGGCGGAAGCCGGATCAGGCGAGATCCCGCAGGAGGCTCAGCCTCTGTGCCTCGCTGAGGGTAACTGAACCTGCAAGGCCCGGATGGTCGATGCCAAACAGCAACGGTTGTCCCGCCTTGCTCGCGGCAACAGTCGATGCATCGAGCTCGAAGCGCAGAAAATGTACTGCGGATGCTTTTGTGCCCGTTGACCGCTGCAGATCTTCGTTGGCGATGGCGTAAACCTTTTCGCAGCCG
>JAPUFN010000131.1 GCA_027293665.1 Gammaproteobacteria bacterium
TACTCCGCGATAACTTGCCTGCCAGACGTAATCGGCCGGCTGCAGCTGCTGCAGATTCGCCTGTCGCGCAGCACCCGGTGCCCAGTCGCGGTACTCATAGGTCGCGCCAACTCCCAGCTTGCCGTCAGCGGGTGCCAGGTAGCCGTTGCCGAGAATGGGTATGTTGATCTTCGCCGGTGTCCCGGCCGGTTGTACGACATCAAGCTGGCCGGAGACCGCTGCCAGTTCCAGATATTGTGCGCCGGCAAAGGCGCCTGCTTCGTTGCCGCAGGCAAGGACTGTGGGTCCGTCGGGCCAGTCGGTCAGGGCTGCTTGCGTCACCAGCTCGATTGCGGGGTGGTCGAGCAATAGGTTGCATAGCCGGGGTGTGTTGATCGTGCATGCGTGGGGAAACCACAGAGCATTATCCGCAAGCGCGATTCCGGCCCGCTGGCTTGCTGCAGCGGATTCGAGCGATTCAAGCCAGTTGCCTGAGTCTGCGTAGGCGGCAGCGACCTGTGCGAGACGTTCGGCTGAATAGTTCGACGAGGGAATCTGCAATGCCCCGGTGCGGTATAAGGCCGGCCCATCCTTCCCGGCGATCGTGCTGCAGAAGTGGCTGCTGTAAAGGTAGCTGTGACATCTGAAATCTGCGTGCACGCTTGTGTCAGCCAGCAGGCGGGGGTGCAGCACGGTGATCGGGATGCTGCTTGCGCCCGCGGCGGCGGTTGCGTTCTTCTCGAACACGCGGACTTCTATCCCGGCCTGCGCCAGGTGTCTGGCGAGGCTGCAGCCGGCGATACCGGCGCCGACGACGCTGACCTGCGGCGGCGGTGTCCAGGTGGCGGGTTGGCTGCCCTGATACTGACCCGCGAGGCTTTCACGTTTGTGGGGCCGCTGATCGACGCGGCGCATTTCAAAGCCGGCAGCGATAAGTCCCCGGCGGACACGACCGGCGGCGGTAAATGTGGTGATGCAAGTCCCGCGATGAGAGAGATTTGCAATGTACTCGAAGAGGCTGGCGGTCCACATCTGAGGGTTTCTGTCCGGCGCGAAACCATCGAGCAGCCATAGATCGAAGGGTTGTTTCTGCTGCGGTTGCATCTCCGCCAGGCCGGTCGCTGCGTCGCCCCAATACAGCGACAGGGTAATACGACCCCCGTCGAGATAGCGGCGGTGCCAGCCGGCCACGAGCGGCGGGTAGTGTTCGGCGAGTTCCCGATACATTGCGTTGTCATGGGCGCGCGCGGCAGCCAGGGCGCTGAAAACGGCTGGTGCAATCGGCGCAGCTTCGAAACTCACGAAGTGCATCCTGCGGCCCTGCTGGCGGCACAACGCGGCGGCGACGATGAAGTTGAGACCGGTGCCGAAACCAAGTTCGCCGAGACGGACGAGTTGCGATTTTCCCAGCAGGTCGCTGAACCCGCCAGGCTCGAGGAACACCCGCGCAACTTCCGCTGCACCGTCGGCTGCGTGATAGATGTCGGCAAAGCGTTCAGAGAACGGTTGACCGTCGCGCAGCGTTATTTGCGCCGGTTCGATCATCTGGTTTCAGTCAGGCGACCGCGGGCGTGCCGGGTCAACTATCCATTCACTCCAGGAACCTGGATAGAGGATAGGTTCGGGGTAACCGGCGACGATCATCGCCAGTATGTTGTGTGCGGCGGTCACGCCGGAACCGCAGTAGCTGACCACGTCGGCACCATTGGCGGCGCAAACGGCGAACCGCTCATGCAACTGCGCAGGCGTACGAAAGGCTCCGGCCGCATCGAGATTATCCTGAAACGGCAGGCAGTGAGCACCCGGGATGTGGCCAGCCACCGGATCGATCGGCTCCTCCACGCCATCGAAGCGCGCCCGTGTTCGGGCATCGATGAGCGTATAGGCATTGCCTCCTGCAGCAGGGTCACAGCTGATGGAAGCGACCAGGCTTGCTGCATCGATGGTGCGGGTCAGACTGGGTCGGCGTTGAAAATTCCCCGGCTCGACGTTTGCCGCAGCGCTGTTTGCCGCAGCGCTGTCTGCCGCAGCCGTGCTCAGATCACCGGACCAGGCGCTCATGCCACCGTCCAGAAGCGCAACCTTCGCGTGCCCCAGCCAGCGCACACACCACCAGGCCCGGGCAGCAAAGGCGCCACCGGCATCGTCGTAGACCACAATCTGATCCGCTGCATTTACCCCAAGCCCGGCAAGGCGTGCCGCAAGCTCTGCCGCGTCCGGCAGTGGGTGCCTGCCGGCAGCGCCAGCAGCTGCGGCGAGATCGTCATCGAGGCTGAGGTAGCGGGCAGTGGGAAGATGCCCGGCCGCGTAAGCTTGCACACCATAATCGGCATCCCCCAGGCGGCCACGACAGTCCAGTATCTTTACGTTACTTGGACGAAATTGCTTGAGTTCGGCGAGTTCGGCCGCATTGATCAGGGTGATGAATTGCGTCATCTCTACGTAGAAGACCTGGTTCTCTAAGATGGTTATTGTGCCATGATGAAGTTCACAAGCGGGCGCATTGCGCGCTGCGGTGGTCGTTTCCATCGGTATACTTTCAAGCCATCGATTGGCTTGATTAGAGGGTGGCTTTTTTCGGGGATTGTGGTCACAATGCCGCGAATTTTCCCCCTGACACTACAACTCGCACGGGAGGCCTGTGAAGGTGACTGCCTTTTTGGAATGGTTTAGCAACGGATTGTGGGATCTTTCTGCCCTCGGACTGGTGGTATTCACGCTGGTCGTCACGCATATCACGATGATTTCAGTCACGGTGTACCTGCACCGTCACTCGGCGCACCGGGCGGTGGATCTGCATCCCGTGCTCCAGCATTTTTTCCGTTTCTGGCTATGGCTGACCACCGGCATGATCACCAGAGAATGGACAGCCATCCACCGCAAGCATCACGCGGTTTGTGAAACACCCGATGATCCTCACAGTCCTCAGATACAAGGCCTCAAGAAGATCCTCTGGCAGGGCGCGGAAGCGTACAAAATCGCCTGCGCACAGCGCGAGAGTATTGATCGTTATGGCGCGGGCTGTCCGGATGACTGGGTCGAGCGCAACGTCTACAGCCGTCATACCTCCCTGGGCATTACGCTGGTGGCGCTGATTGATATTGCATTGTTCGGTCCGATTGGCCTGACGATCTGGGCTGTGCAGATGGCCTGGACGCCATTGTTCGCCGCGGGCGTCGTCAACGGCATCGGCCATTACTGGGGTTATCGAAATTTCGAATGCCCGGATGCTGCAACCAATATTGTGCCGTGGGGCATCCTGATTGCAGGTGAAGAACTGCACAACAATCATCACACGTACCCGAACTCTGCCAAGCTTTCACAGAAGCCATGGGAGTTCGATATGGGTTGGTTCTGGATTCGGCTTTTTCAGATTTTCGGTCTGGCTCAGCCGCGCAGCACCGGTCCAGTTGCCCACAAAGTGCCGGGCAGGCGCACGCTCGATCTCGACACCGCCTGGGCGTTGCTCAATGATCGATTCCGGGTGATGTCCAGATACGCCGAGGATGTAGTAAAGCCACTGGTCGAGCAGGAACTTTCCGCGACAAAACGTGTGGTGCGAAACGCGAAGAAGGCCCTGACTCTGGAATCATCGCTCGTTGATGCGGCGGCCAGGATCCGGATCGATGAGCTGATCGATTCCAGTGCCACGATAAAAACCATCTACGAATTCCGTCTGCGACTGCAGGAAGTGTGGGCCAAGCGTGGCGGTAATGCCGAAGAGATGTTGCAGCTGCTCAAGCAGTGGTGCATCGATGCCGAGGCGACCGGCATACAGGCGTTGCGCGACTTCGTCACAGAGCTGCAGACCTACACCCTCCAGAAAACCGCCACCGCCTGATTAGTACCGTTGAATAGTGCCGGTTGTTAGCCTTTAGCCTTTTCAGCAGCTCAAGGCTTAACGCCGGGCACCACGTTCGCTCTGAAAAGGCTAAAGGCTAATATCCGGTACTACATTCTTTCTACGGTGCCGATGCCGAGTAGCGAAAGTCCTTCCTGTAATGTCTGCGCCGTCCGCTGGCACAGCAGTGCGCGGCTGGCTTTGACCGGTTCGTCCGCGTTGAGAATCGGGCAGGCTTCGTAAAAACGCATAAACGATGTGGCCAGGCCGAATAAGTAGGTGCACAGAAAGTGCGGGAAGCCGTCCTGCGCAACCTGTTCCAGCACCTCCTGGAAGCGCACGAGATTCACGGCAAGCGCACGCTCTTCGGGGCTATCGAGACTGACCACGGCGGTGAGCTTTGCAGCGTCGATGCCACCTCGGCGAAAGATGCTCTGGATGCGTGAGTAGGCGTACTGCAGGTAGGGTGACGTGTTGCCTTCGAACGAGAGCATCTGGTCCCAGTCAAAGATGTAGTCGCTGGTCCGGTTCTTGGAAAGGTCTGCGTACTTAACCGCGCCGATGCCGACGACGCGGGCGATCTCGATTCGCTCAGCGACCTCGAGGTCCGGGCTCTTTTCACTCACCAGGGCCAATGCGCGGGCTTCCGCCTCATCAAGCAGCTCGTTGAGTTTGATGACGCCGCCTTCACGCGTTTTGAAGGGTTTGCCATCTTTGCCCAACATATTTCCGAAGGGGTGGTGTTCGAGTGCGAGGGTTTCATCACAAAAACCGGCTTTGCGGGCGACGGCGAAAATCTGCTTGAAGTGAAGGTTCTGGCGGGCATCCGTCAGATAGAGCGCTCTGTCGATTTTCAGATCCCGCGCGCGCAGTCGCACGGCCGCAAGATCTGTCGTGGCATAGAGATAGCCGCCGTCAGACTTCTGCACGATCACGGGCAGCGGCTTGTCATCCTTGCCGGTAAATTCGTCCAGGAACACGCATTGTGCCCCATCGGATTCCGTCAGCAGATCGGCTGCACGTAATTTATCGATGATGTCCGGTAGTTCGTCGTTGTAAGCGCTCTCCGCCATAACATCGGTCATCTCGAGAGTTACCCCGAGCCGGTCATAGGTTTGCTGACAATGAGACAGGGATATCTCAATAAACTTCTGCCACTGGGCGCGGATCGCCGGGTCGCCTGCCTGCAGGCTCACGACTTTGCCGCGGCTGCGCTCGGCAAACTCGGGATCGCTGTCGAACTGTGCTTTCGCAGCGCGGTAGAAGTTTTCCAGGTCCGCAAGTTCGTCTGAATCGCCGTCGACATCCTCGAGATGCGCGAGCAACATGCCGAACTGCGTGCCCCAGTCGCCGACGTGATTCTGGCGTATCACTTCGTGACCGAGTTTCTCCAGTACCCGCGCCAGTGCATCGCCAATGATCGTGCTGCGCAGATGCCCAACGTGCATTTCCTTGGCAAGATTCGGGCTGGAATAGTCGACCACCACTCGCTGAGGCTGGGC
>JAPUFN010000132.1 GCA_027293665.1 Gammaproteobacteria bacterium
TAATCGTCCCGAAGAGCTCGGCGAGAAGAAGTTCATGACCCGCGAAGAAGCAGCCGCCGCAACTGCGAGCACAAAGGAGTTCCTCGCCGCCGACGCGCAGGAAAGCGATCCTGACCGCGAAGCACCGCCGCTCGGTGGTGAAGGAGTGAAGACCGGCGGTGGCGGCGGCACCGGTGGCTACAACACATTCTGGCTGGATCTTGGTGACGGCGTCGTCGAAATAGATGGCAAGATCCGTACCTCAATCGTGTATGACCCGCCCAACGGTCGCCAACCGCCCATGACAGAAACTGGCGAAAAGAAGCGCGCAGACAATTTTACGTCGTTCACCTACGTCAATGACGGTACAGCTTCGTGGCTGGACAGCGACGGTCCCGGACCATTCGATGGCCCGGAAAATCTGGCGCTTGCCGAGAGATGCCTGCTGGGGTTCAGCGCCGGCCCACCGAGCATTCCTGGCCCCTACAACAACTTCAAACGCATTATCCAGACCGAAGATCACGTGATGATCCTCCTGGAGATGGTCCACGATGCGCGGATCATTCGACTCAATTCGGAACATGCGCCTGAGTCAAATCGTAAATGGCTCGGCGATTCGATCGGGCACTGGGAAGGCGATACGCTGGTTGTTGATACCACCAACTTTCGCGAGTTCACGGGGTTGTATGGCGGTGATAAAAATCTGCATCTCGTAGAGCGTTTCAGCCACCTCGAAGACGGCAACCTGCTCTACAATTTCACCGTAACCGACCCAACTGCGTGGACTGCTCCCTGGAGTGGTGAGTTCGTGTGGAAACACAGCCAGGAGAAGGTTTACGAGTATGCCTGCCATGAAGGCAACTACGCCATGGGGAACATTCTTCGGGGCGCCCGCTTGCTGGAGCAGGAAGAACTGGAGCGCCGTTCGGCGGAGGCAGGCGGCGAGTGATCCTGCCTCTGCTACTTTCCTGATGGACCCGGAAGACAATCGCAACCGGCCAATGACCACCATGGTCGAATTCCAGATTCGGCCGGAAAATACGTCGCTGGAAGCATGGCTCGACGAATGGGAAAAGCGCGCGGACGACGCGCAGCACGGTGAGCCTGAAACAAGCGCCTATGCGGCCGCAATCAACCTCGAAGACGCAAAGAACGTTCTGGTCTTCGAGCGCTACGTAAACGGTAACAGCAGCTTGCAGCGTCATGTCGAGCGACCTGCGCATAAGACACTCACCGAGACGATGGGCGAACGCCGCATGACCAAACGCCGGGTCATGAGTTCCCGCTATTTTGACGTGGCAGACTTCGGTTGGTGGTCACGACCGGAAACAGCGGAGCCGACACTGGAAGGCGCGATCATCGCCATTTTGGGATTTCGCTTCGCTGATGATCAGCAGCTTGCAACCTACCTTGAACTGGCGAGCCAGCACGCAGCGTACTGCCGGGAAAATGAACCAGACACACTTATCTACAGCGCAGGCGTTGCGGCAGCCGATGCGGACAGAGAGTTGGATCTGCTCAAAGGTGATGTCGTGTTCGTCATGGCGTGCACCGACATGGCCGCCGTGGAAAAACACTCGAACGATCCACAGCACGTTGCCCTGGGGCATAAGTTTACGGAACTCGGCATCGATCCGGAGCCGAAATTCCTGCGCACATACCGAACAACCGGCCGCGGTTTCCTCTGGCGAAATTAATCGCCGTTGCCGCAACAATCGAGGTATGGGACCCGCTGGTGCGGCTGTTTCACTGGTCACTCACTGCGTTCTTCTGTCTTGCTTATTTTCTGGAAGGCGAGTGGCTCAACATGCACAGCCACGCCGGTTACACGGTATTTCTGCTGGTAGTATTCCGGATCGTCTGGGGCGTAATCGGTCCCAGACACGCACGGTTTTCAGACTTCGTCAGCCCGCCCGGGACGGCTATCGCTTATCTAAAACAGCTTGTAAACAACACGGCCAACCGTCATATCGGCCATAACCCGGCAGGCTCGGCCATGATCGTTGCGCTGTTGCTCACGCTGTCGGTAACTACTTTGTCCGGAATGGCGTTATTTGCGACTGAGGGTAGCGGTCCACTGGCCGCGACGTTCGTTGCCTTCTGGCCCGGGCACGTTCTGGCAGAGGTTCACGAGATTTCCACCGATTTCACTCTGGTACTGGTTATCGTTCACGTCGCTGGTGTATTACTGACTTCGGTGCGACACAAAGAGAACCTGACCCGAACCATGATCACCGGCAGCAAACGACGATAGCCTCCATGCAACCATTGCACATTCCCCGCAAATCATGGCTAGCCAAGACATCGCCGCTTTTGCTCGCAGCTGCCGTCATCGTCGTGTTGTTGCCGAATTACTCACTCGCCGCTTCCGAGACAACGAAAACGATGTTGCAGGAGTTCCAAGCGGATGCGGCTGAACCGTTTTCTGCCAGCGCAGGACTCGCCACCTGGAACAGTGTCGCAAACGGCCGTAGTTGCACAAGCTGTCACACGGACTCAGTACACGTCGATGGCCGGCATGAGCGGACGGGCAAAATCATCGAACCGATGGCGCCATCGGTGAATCCTCAACGACTCACCAACAGAAAGAAGATCAACAAGTGGTTTTTTCGAAACTGCAAATGGACGTTCGGACGGGAGTGTACGGCGCAGGAAAAAGGTGACATCTTGTTGTGGTTGAGCCAGCAATAGCAGGTATCGCATATGAATGAACAGATGAGCAACGCGCGATGGTCTATCGGATCTGTACTGCTGGGTGCTGTGCTGGCTTTCGGGTTCTATGGTGTCGTCGGCAACGCGGTTGAAGGGGCGCCCGGGCAAGTTGTGCAGGACGCCGTCTATATCGAAGAGTGTGGAGCCTGCCACTTTGCCTATCAGCCAGGTTTACTGCCTCGCAAAAGCTGGCGCGGGATCATGCTGGGCCTGGAGGATCATTTTGGCGAAAACGCGGAACTCGATGCGGAGACGACCGGGCAAATCACGAGCTACCTCGAGGAAAATGCACTGCAGGCCGGCAAACCCTCCTCGCTGAGCAAACTGATGCGAAACATGCCGGATGAGCCACCTCTGCGAATCACGGAGTTGCCCGCATTCGTCTTTATGCATGAAGTCATTCCCCGACAACTGCAGGTCAAAGAGCTCAAAGAAGGATTCTTAAGTCCGTGTGAGGACTGTCACCGCGAGGCGGCTGAAGGGATATTCGATAAAGAACGGCTGCATCCCGGGTATGGCCCGAGCGTGTGGGGTAAGAACGAGCCCGATTGAGCCTCCTGAGCTCGAATTTGAGTC
>JAPUFN010000133.1 GCA_027293665.1 Gammaproteobacteria bacterium
CGAGGACACCGCCACCGCAAGCGTCATGAACGACCACTTCGTCAACATCAAAGTCGATCGCGAGGAGCGGCCGGATCTGGACAAGGTTTATCAGACCGCGCATCAACTGCTGACGCAGCAGGCGGGTGGCTGGCCGCTCACCATGTTCCTCGACCCCACAACGTTGCTGCCGTTTTTTGGCGGCACCTACTTCCCGAAGTCCGCCCGCTACCAGCTACCGGGCTTTACCGATCTGCTCCTGCGCATCACCGACGTCTTCACCACCAAACGAGAGTCTCTGGCGCAGCAGAGTGATCAGATCCGCGAGATACTTTCCCGGCTGAGCAGCAGCGACGCCGGTTCAGCGGATGATCACGAGACGGCGGAAGCGGCCACAAGCCTTACCCAATCTGCCCAGACGCTGCTCGATGAAGCCGCAACGCAACTCTCAACGCAGTACGACCCGGCGGAAGGAGGATTTGGCGACTCTCCGAAATTTCCCATGCCCGGCACCGTGGATCGAGTGCTGCGCTACTGGGCCTTCAGCAAGGGTGCGCGCGACCGGCACTCTCTCGATATGGTGATGACCACCCTCACCAAGATGGCTCGCGGTGGCATCTACGATCACCTTGCGGGTGGCTTCTGCCGCTACGCCACCGATCGCAGATGGATGGTTCCCCATTTCGAAAAGATGCTCTACGACAACGGCCAGTTGCTCAGTCTGTACGCCGATGTGCTTGCCGTGAGCCCGGATGAGCTTTTTATCCGGGCGGTCAGCGATACCGCCGACTGGCTGCTACGCGAAATGCGCCACCCCGCTGGGGGATTCTATGCAGCGCTCGATGCCGATTCCGAAGGCGAGGAAGGCAAGTACTACGTCTGGCGGCGCGAAGCGATCAAGCGGTTACTCAGCGAGGAGGAATACCTCGTCATGGAAACGTTGTATGGCCTGGACAAACCGGCAAATTTCGAAGGCAAGTGGAATCTGCATCGCTATGACTCCTGGCCGTCGGTGGTTCACCGCCTGTCTATGGATCGGCCGCAGGCGGACGAAATTCTTGCCTCAGCCAGAAGCAAACTGCTCGTTGAGCGCGAGAAGCGCATCCGACCGGGGCTCGACGACAAGATTCTGACTGCCTGGAACGGTCTTGCGATCAAGGGACTCGCCAAAGCCGGCGTGCAACTCGATCAGCGCGAGTGGCTGGCAAGCGCGCAAGCCTGTGCCGACTTTCTGCGTGAATCTGTGTGGCGCGACGGTCAGCTTTACGCCACCTGGAAGGACGGGACTGCGCGGCATCCCGCGTATCTCGACGACTACGCCAACCTCCTCGACGGCCTGCTCACGCTGCTGTCTGCACAGTGGCGGGAAGCGGATGCAGCCTGGGTCATCGAGCTTGCGGACAGCGTCGTCGAAAATTTATATGATTCGACAAACGGCGGTTTCTATTTCACGTCACACGATCACGAATCACTCATTTACCGACCGAAGCCAACCATGGATGACGCCCTACCACCGGGCAACGGCGTGATCACCCGCGTGCTGCTGCAACTCGGCCATCTCTTTGGCGACACCAATTATCTTGACGCCGTCGAACGAACCCTCACCTGGGCGCAACGGCCCATCAGGCAGTATCCGGCCGGCCATTGCAGTCTGCTTACGAGTCTCGAACTCTTCGTCAGAAGCAACGAGCAGATCATCATTCGCGGCAACGGTGAGCAACTCGAGGAATGGCTGGCTGCCAGCCGGACCGGCTACACCCCATGGCGTCAGGTCTATGCGATCGGCTACGACGGCAACACAACGCTGCCGGCCTACCTGCCAAAGCTCGTCAGCGCCGAGATGCGCGAGAAGACCGTTGCCTACCGCTGCGAAGGATTGAGCTGTTCACTGCCGATCAATGATCTCGCCGAATTCAGGCAATCGCTGGCGAGTGCACCAAGCGGCTGAATCCAGCCAGCGACTCGCAGGGATCAGGAGCTTGCAGCCCGCCAGATGAGATCGAGTTCGCGTGCGGCTTTAACATCATCGAGCCGGCGAACCGGCAGGTTGTGTGGAGCGCTCAGCACGATGTCGGGGTCCTGCTCCACCTCTGCCTGAATCGCGACAAGGGCATCGACAAATGCATCAAGCTCCGCTTTCGTTTCGGTTTCCGTTGGCTCGATGAGAAAACACTCGGGAATCAACAGCGGAAAGTAAGTGGTAGGAGAGTGGATGCCGTAGTCCAGCAGGCGTTTGGCGAAATCCATTGCTGAAACACCGAATTGTTTCGACTGGCCGCGAAACGTCACGATGAACTCGTGAGTCGCGCGGCGCTCGGGATAGGCAAGCTCAAAGCCCGCTTGCGCCAGACGCGCTGAGAGATAGTTGGCATTGAGGGTTGCGTACTCGCCCACCCGGTGCATGCCCTCCCGGCCCAGCAGCAGCGCATAGGCCAGCGCCCGCAACAGGATACCGGCGTTACCCATGAACCCCGACAGCCGGCCGATACTGAGCGGCAGGTCTTCTTCGGTCAGCCAGCGATAACCGCCACTTTCCCTGGCGACGAACGGTATCGGCAGATGCGGCAACAGCCGCTCGGCAACGCCAACCGGGCCCGCGCCTGGCCCGCCACCACCGTGCGGGGTGGCAAAAGTCTTGTGCAGATTCATGTGCAACACATCGAATCCCATGTCACCTGGCTTGACCTTGCCGAGGATGGCATTGAGATTGGCGCCGTCGTAATAGAGCAGTCCACCCGCATCGTGCACAGTACGGGCGATGGCTTCGATCCGGCGCTCAAAAACGCCGCAAGTGGAAGGGTTGGTCATCATCAGCCCCGCCGTCTGTGGTCCCACGGCGGCCTTCAGCGCATCAAGGGCCACGTCACCACTGCCATCGACGGCGACCTCGGTCACTTTGTAACCGCACATCACGGCCGTTGCGGGATTGGTCCCGTGGGCGGCGTTGGGCACGATGATCTCGTTACGCGCAAAATCTTCTCGCGCGTCGTGATAGGCGCGAATCATCGCCACACCGGCAAACTCACCTTGAGCGCCGGCCATTGGTGTCAGCGAAACACCCTGCATGCCCGTGACGTCACGCAGGATCTCCTGCAATTCGTAGAGGCAAGCCAGGTAGCCCTGGCTTACAGCCTCGGGAGCCAGCGGGTGCCGATCGGCAAACCCCGGCAGGTTCGCAGCCTTATGCGCCCCGCGCGGGTTGTACTTCATCGTGCACGATCCCAGCGGGTAAAACTGAGTATCGATGGAAAAATTCTGCCGTGAGAGGTTGGTGTAGTGCCGAACCGTCTGTAGCTCGGAGACTTCCGGCAGACCGGGCGGCGTGCTGCGCAGCAGCGCGAGGGGAATGTCCGTGGTGGCGCCAGCGCTCGATCCAGCGGCATCGAGCAACTGTGCGGTGGCGCTGCGTCCCGCGGCACCGATATCAAAAATGGTCTGCACGGCCGGCTTCGTGACAGGCACCTTCATGACACGCGCTCTTTTGCGAGACGCTCTCCTGGGAGGCGCTCTTCCGAGAGGCATTGGGCCAGCGCATCTGCATAAGCCTGGATTTCGGCTGCGGTGCGTTTTTCCGTGGCACAGACCAGCAGGGCATTTTCCATGTCCGGGTAGTACGCGCCCAGATCGAGGCCACCAAGTATCTGCCGTTCGAGCAACGCCGGGACGACCGCGGCGGCCGGGCGCGGCAATTCCAGCACCGCCTCGTGGAAGTAAGGTCCGGTGTAGCGCAGGTCGACACCATCGATTGCCGTCAACGCCGTGATGAGTGCCGCCGTATTTGCATGGCACGCATTAGCTGTCTGCGCCAGACCCGTGGGCCCAAGCAGGCTCAGATAGATAGTGCCCGCCGTTACGAGCAGTCCCTGATTGGTGCAGATGTTCGACGTGGCTTTACCGCGGCGGATGTGTTGTTCACGCGCCTGCAATGTCAGCGCGAACCCGGTCCTGCCGTCGAGGTCCTCCGTGCGGCCGATGATGCGTCCCGGCATCTGACGCACCAGTGCCTGGCGGCAGCAGACGAAGCCAAACGATGGTCCGCCCGACGACATTGGTATGCCGAATGGCTGACCATCACCGCAGGCGATATCGGCGCCGGACGCCGCGGTTGCGCTCCCCCACTCACCGGGCGGTTTGAGAATAGCCAGGCTCAACGGGTTAACGAGCGCAATGACCAGCGCCTGACGTTCGTGCGCCCAGGCTGTGAGAGTGTCCACATCTTCGAGCAGGCCAAAGAAGTTCGGCTGCTGAACCACGATGGCTGCGACATCCGTCACGCCGGCGAGGCTGTCGAGGTCGATGCAACCGGAGTCGGTCAGAGCAACGGGGGTGAGCGTAACGCCCTGGTTGCGCACGATATTCTGCGCGGCTTTGCGATACAGCGGATGCACACTTTGCGGTATCAGAACCTCTCGCGACTTCGATTTTTTGTTGGCACGAATGGCCATCAGTATTGCTTCAGCCAGGCCTGATGCACCGTCGTAGACCGACGCATTGGACACATCGAGCCCGGTCAGTGCGGCCAGCATCGATTGATATTCGTATATGAGCTGTAGCGTGCCCTGGCTTGCCTCCGCCTGATAGGGCGTGTACGCCGTCATGAACTCACCGCGAGACGTCAGATCCCAGACGGCGGCGGGGATATGATGGTCGTAACATCCCGCACCGAGAAAACAGGATCCGGCGACATCCATCGACGCCCGTTCGCTCAGCTGCTGCAGCATCCTCATCTCGCCGACACCCTCCGGCACATCGCTCAGCGTACCGGCACGCAAGCTGTCGGGGATTTCGTCGAACAGGTCTTCAATACTGGCGACGCCGATGGTCGCCAGCATGGATTCGACTTCTTCCGCCGTATGGGGGATGAAGGGCATTTACTCAGCTCCGTTTAATCTCAGGTGTGCGCTGGCTTGTGGTGAGCGCCGTCCGCCTAATCTTCCGCTTCAGCGTCGCACAGTTCTGCGTAGGCTTCGGCATCCAGCAGAGCAGCGAGGTCGGTGAGGTCGGTGGGCTCGATCGTAAAAAACCAACCGTCGCCGTACGGATCCTGGTTGACGTTTTCCGGCGCATCGTCGAGCGCCACATTCACGGCAACCACCGTACCGCCCACCGGCGCGTAGATGTCCGATGCAGCTTTTACCGACTCGACGACACCGGCCTCTTCCTGGACGGCGAGTAGCCGGCCGATCTCCGGGTGCTCGATATACACGACGTCACCAAGGGCATTCTGCGCATGGTCGGAGATACCCACCGTGACCATGCCATCTTCTTCCAGCCTCGCCCATTCGTGGGAGCTGGCATATTTCAGCTCTATCGGGAATTCGCTCATCGAGCTTACGCACCCTTCCTCTTAAGTTGTTTGTCGTTGTTTAAGTTGTCTATCTGAATTACGGCAAGACGCTTTTGCCCCGTCGCACAAAAGGCGGTCTGACAATTCTCACCGGTTTCAGCAGTCCCCTGACATCAACGTGACAATCGCCTTTTGCTGACTTAGGCACGCGCGCCAGAGCAATACTGTACCCCAACGTCGGAGAAAAACTACCACTCGTGATTACGCCTTCCCCTGCTTCGGTGATCACCCTCTGACCGTGGCGCATAACGCCTTTGTCTTCCATCACGAGCCCCGTCAACTTCTCGTCGACACCCGCCTCACGAATCTGCTCGAGCGCTTCGCGGCCGATGAAAGAACGTGCAGAGTCGTCCCCGGCGATGGTCCAGGCGAGATTGGAGACCAGCGGATTCGTCACCTCGTCCATGTCCTGGCCGTAGAGATTCAAGCCAGCTTCGAGGCGCAGCGTATCGCGCGCACCCAGGCCCGCTGGTTGCACCCCAACGGCTGCCAGATCCGCCCAGAGCTGGCAGGCATCAGCACCCGGCAGCATGATCTCCACGCCATCTTCACCCGTGTAGCCGGTCCGGGCAATCAACCACTCACCACGTTCGGTTGCGGAGAACGCAGCAATGTCCGTGACATCACTTTCACCAGAGACCTTCTCAAACGCCTCGATCGCCGCCGGACCCTGCACCGCGATCATTGCCAGATCGCGTTCGTGTATCGCGACGTCTTCGTCGTTGTGTTCGCCGAACCACTGCAGCACTTTGTCTCGCGTTGCTGCATTCACGACACATCGGTAGTGGTCGGCACGGCGGTATACGATCAAATCGTCGATGATCCCGCCCGCATCGTTGAGGAGAACGCCATACAACGCTTTCCCAGGGACATCGAGCTTCGCAACATCGTTGGCAACAAGCCGCTGGAGAAACCTTCGATCGTGTTCGCCGAGGATGTCGATGATGGTCATATGCGAGACGTCGAACATGCCGGCAGCACTTCTGACGGCGTGATGTTCGGCAATCTGGGAACCGTAGTTGACCGGCATGTCCCAGCCCGCGAAGTCGACCATTTTGCCGCCCTGAGCAACGTGCGCGGCATGCAGAACCGTCTGGTTAGTCATGTGAACGGGCCATTCGAAAGTTTGGAAAATTCTGGTTAGGGGTTGGCGCGCATTGTAGTTGTCCTGCGCCGAAAACTCCTGTTCGAAAATGCAGCGCTACAATCGCTGGGCAAGCGGACCAAGTCCCAGTGCTTCCTTCATGAGTTGCCGCTTGATTGCAGGCGTCCGGTTCAGCCAGCCGACACCGACATTGCGAGCCCACTGCAACAGCGGATCATTCTGCGCATAGACACTGCGAAATCCGGCCATCAGGCCCAACATGATCTGCGAACGCGTCCTGCGCTGGCGCGCAAACGAGCGCCACAATCCCGCCTGGCCGGCATCGACATCCAGCGGAATCATCGCAAGGCGTCGCAATAGCGCCCGCACGTCTTCGAAGCCGACGTTGACGCCAAGCCCGGCCAGCGGATGCAGTACATGAGCCGCATCACCCAGCAGCAGCACTCCGGGTACCGGGTTGAAGTGTTTGACGAGCTGTTGCGCCAGCGGAAATACCGCACGTTCGTCAACGCAGCGCACTTTTCCAAGCTTGTATTCGCTGGCAGCTCCAATTTCATCACAAAACGCATCACCGGCTAGAGACTGGCGCGCACGCGCAGAGGCTTCATTCTGCGACCAGACGACCGCGGAAACATTTGGCTGGCAGGTCGGTAGCAGCGCAAGCGGCCCGTCGAGCAGAAACTTCTGAAACGCCACCCCCGCATGCGGCAGTTCGGTTTCAATCAACGTCGCAAGTGCGTGATGGCCTGTCGGCTTAACGTCGAGTTCTGCCCCGACGAGTTCGCGCACCTTCGAACGGGCGCCATCGATGCCGATCAGCAATTGTGCGGAATACTCGGCAGTACTGGTTTGCAGCCTTACCCCTGCGGTACTGCCGGAAACCACCTCCAGGGATTCGCCCAGGCGCAGTGACACGCCATCCTGTTTATCAAGCGCCTGCCACAACGCATCGACCGTGGGGCCGTTTTCGACGATCCAGCCAAGCTCACTGCGGGCCACGGTCGCTGCGGTAAATTCAATCGACGCCGTGCCCTGCTCCTCCCAGACCTGCATCCCGGAGAACGCAGCTGCCTGCAGACCATCCCAAACTCCGAGGTCGACAAGCAGTTTCTGCGAGGCGGGAGAGACGGCGACATTGCGGATATCCATGCCGAATCGCCCGGATTGAGTCACCGGTCGGTCCCGCTCGAACAGCATGACGGTACGCCCGCTGCGCGCAATGCCCAGCGCAGCCGCAGCACCGACAAGACCGGCGCCGACCACAACAACATCGCAGCTTTCAGCCACCGGGTCCTGCCGCCATGAGCGCTTCGATGCCGGCAACGGATTTCACCGCCGCCGCTGTCAGCACCTCGGCACCGGTCCGCGTAATGAGAACATCGTCTTCAATTCGGATCCCCATGCCCCGCCAGCTCGCCGGCAGGTGTTCCGTGGAAGAGTGACGCGGTATATAGATGCCGGGTTCTATGGTCAACAGCATCCCGGGCTCGAGCTCCCGTGACGCACCCTCAACCCGGTAGTCACCCACATCATGGACGTCCATACCGAGCCAGTGCGAGGTGTTGTGCGGACACAAGCTCCGGTAGGACTCGGTCGCGATGATCTCGTCGAAGTCACCTGCGAGAAGCTGTAGATCGAGCAGTCCCTGCACCATGATTCGCAGCGCAATCTCATGCGGTTCGGTAAACACTACCCCCGGCCGACAGGCAGTAATTGCCTGTTCGTTTGCCTCGAGCACGAGCTCGTAGAGCGCACGTTGATTGCGCGTGAATTTACCGGCAACCGGGAACGTCCGCGTAACATCGGAGGCATAGTGCTCATATTCACAACCCGCATCGATCAACACGAGATCGCCTTTGCGCAGCACGTCTTTGTTCTCAATATAGTGCAACACACAGGCATTGGCGCCACCGCCGACGATGGAGGGATACGCAGGAGTTCGGGCGCCATTGATCATGAACTCATGAATGATTTCTGCTTCCAGTTGCGTTTCGGTCATACCCGGTCGGCAGTGGACCATAGCGCGCTCATGCGCCTGACAGGTAATTCTTGCGGCTTCGCGCATGACACGGATTTCCGCTGCGGATTTAAGCAGGCGCTGTTCATGTAACAGATGCTTGAGGGCGACGAATTCTCCCGGCGGAATCGCTCCGCCTGATTCGCGAGCCCGTATGTCACTCACCCAGTGCATGAGCTTGTTATCAAATTCATGGTACTCACCGAGAGTGATATAGATACGCTCTCTGCCCTCGAGCATGCCTGGCAATATGTCTTCGATGTCGTTCACCGGGAACGCATCGTCAAGGCCAAGAACCTGTGCTGCACGATCCGGCCCCAATCGTTCGCCTTCATAGAGTTCTGAGCGCGCGTGCCGCTCACGGCAGAACAGGATGACTTCGCCATGATCACGCCCCGGCGCAAGCACCAATACCGCATCGGGTTCCGTGTAACCGGTCAGGTAGTAGAAGTCGCTGTCCTGGCGGAACACATAATTCGTGTCACGATTGCGCACTCGAACACCGGCAGCGGGTATCACCGCAATAGCGCCCGCTGACATCATGTTCATCAGCGCCGCACGGCGGCGGCGGAATTCACTCGGTTGTATCGCCGGGGACATCGTTCAACAAACTCATCACTAGCAAAGCACCGATCTTCACAAACTCCTGCACTTGCAGCAAATCGGCTTCCGCGTCTTCTCCGGCAGCCGCCTCTTCTCCGGCAGCCGCGGCGCTGTCACCGGGCAGTTCAATTTCGGTGATCGCGGCAAAATCCCCGACAATCTCCTGAACTTCCTCGGGCAACGACGCAAACGACCCTGCAGCCTTTTCGCCAAGGCCCGCAACAAGCCCTGCGAGAAAACTACCCGTCCACTCGCCGATTGCAGTTGCCTGAATATCCAGCGGAGCATCGTCTTCCGGCAGGAGCGGCGTAAAGCTCATGTCATCGGCAAAAAGCATTTCCAGGCTCGCGTTGACAAAGGCCTCGACATCATTTTCATCGGACAGCGCATCGACTCCCAGCAAATCTACCAGGCTCTGCAGGGAAAACGATTGCTCACCGCACACTCCGATACCCACCACGGCACCATGGAGTTCACTGATCGACAGCGATTGCGCCTGGTC
>JAPUFN010000134.1 GCA_027293665.1 Gammaproteobacteria bacterium
GCTGCAGCGCGAATTTGTGGACTCACGAACGCTATTCCGAAACAGTCGTGGCAAGTATGGCCGCAGCAACCAGTGAGATGATCGCAGCCGCCGATGCGGAAAACGTAACACTCATCGGATTCAGTGGCGGCGGCGTACTGGCGCTGCTGGTGGCGCAACGTCTATCCAGTGTTACCACAGTCATCACACTTGCCGCGAATCTCGACACGCGAGCCTGGACCAAGCACCACGGGGTGCCGCCGCTTACAGGCTCCATCAATCCGGCTGATATCGGCAACTGGCGCGCGGATCTGCAACAGGTGCACTACATCGGCGCGCACGATTCGACCGTACCGCCAGAGTCACGAGCAGAATTCCGCGTGCGCGTGCCGCAAGCCACATTCATTACGCTGCCGGACATCGACCATAACTGCTGTTGGCAGCAGCACTGGCAGGATATTCTCAATCACCTGGATTGATACACGCGAGAACTTAAGCGAGAGATCAAACAATGCCTGGTAATAGACAAAACGACCCAGATGGACTGCGCCTGCCGATCAAGATCGACAGCACGTCAAACGGCGAGTTCAAACCAATTCCTCTCACCCGGGCCAATCACGAAGCAAACCATCGAGCACTGATACTGGCTTCGGAGAACGCGCGGAAAACGGCGCAAAATCGCCGGAGTTTTCTCATTTCCAGTTGTGGTGCAGCGACGACGCTGCTGGCAATGAATCAGGTGAACGCCGCAGCAGGCAAGACCGGTGGCTACTTCGCGCTGCCGGGTGCTGCAGCGTTCGAGCCCGACCTCGCTGCCGCAAAGCTCGACGGAGACGAGTTCATCTTCGACGTCCAGGGTCACTACGTCGACCCGCGAGGTGCCTGGCTCAAGCAGATCCCGGAATTCGCCAAGCCATATTCGGGAATGCCGAAGGCGGACTGTGACCTTTATTACGAAGGCGATCCGATGTCTTACCTCGATTGCCTGGGACCACGGGAATTCATCAAAGACATTTTCCTCGACTCCGATACCGACCTCATGGTGTTGTCTTTCGTACCGTCGACGGCTGATGCTGAACCAGTCACGATCGAAGCCGCGGCAGCGACGCGGCAGATCATCGATGAACTCGAAGGCAGTAAACGCCTGTTGCTGCACGGCCGGGTCAATCCCAACCAACCCCACGATCTCGAACGGATGGAGCAACTGGCCGCCACCTGGGGCATCTCTGCCTGGAAGACCTACACCCAGTTCGGACCGAACGGGCAAGGCTACTATCTCAGCGACGATGTGGGCCTTGCGTTCATCGAGAAGGCACAGCAGACCGGGGTGAAGGTCATCTGCGTCCACAAGGGGCTCCCCCTGGGTCGCAATTCCTATGAACACAGCCAGTGTAAGGATATAGGCGTCGTCGCGAGGCTTTATCCGGACATGGCATTCATCGTCTATCACTCCGGCTACGTCGCCGGCAAGCCGGAAGTCGCCTACGATGCGGCCGCCAGCCGGGATGGTGTTGACACCCTGATCAAGTCGTTACTCGACAACGACGTGGCGCCCAACAGCAACGTCTACGCCGAACTCGGCAGCACGTGGCGTTTTCTGATGCGTGAGCCAGACCATGCGGCGCACGTTCTCGGCAAGCTTTTGAAATACTGCGGCGAAAAAAATGTCCTCTGGGGCACCGATTCAATCTGGTATGGCTCGCCGCAGGATCAGATTCAGGCATTTCGCGCTTTTCAAATTGCGCCCGAGTTGCGCGAAGCGCACGGCTATCCGGCAATCACGCCGGAGCTGCGGGCAAATGTTTTTGGTCTCAACGCAACCGTACCCTACAAAATCAGCGCAGCGGAGGTACAGCAGCACACTCGGGCGGACCCACTGCATGCCAGGAAGGAAAATTATCGCAACGACCGCAACCCGCATTTCGCAACCTATGGTCCGAAAACCCGCCGCCAGTTTTTTGACCTGCTGCGGCGTAATCGTGGCGAGCGCACATAGCATTCTTACCTGTCACGACCAGTGACGTGCATGGTCGCCTCTTCGATCTGGCTCGAGTTGAGAAAACCCGAAGCTGCCAGAAGTGTGACACTCAACAGGCTGCCGCAGCTGGCGAGAAACATGTCTTTGTGCGCATCCCATATGTCTCCCTGAGCACCGAGAAAGGCCAGCCCCTGATCACTGCCGAATACGATCATCGCGCCCCACTCGATGAGTTCATAAATCATCGAAGTGCTCATCACGATCATCACAGTGATCGCAGCCGGATAACGGTACTGCAAACTCGGCGACGGTCTCGATGCCAGCCGTAGCGCCTCGAGGGCTGGTATTGATAGCAAAAAACCATAGGCGAAGTGGATGAACCGATCGTACTGATTTCGCTCCCAACCAAATACATCGTTGATTGAAAACCCGGCAACCGACTGAGCAAGCTCGTCATAGGGCACCTCGGAATAGGTGAAGTGCGCGCCAATCGAATGCAACACGAGAAAACAGAGCACCGCGGCCTGGGTCATCCCTGACCAGTTGATTCGACGATAGCTCAAGAGAAAAAACACGACGAAGACCAACGCCAGTATATTTTCCAGGAGCCACGTGAACCGGGAAACCGGATCGATCGCCAGCAGCATCCAGAAAAAACCATAGCCGACCCAGAGCAGATATTGCATAGCGACTTTCTCCTGTGCGAATTTCACCCGAGGTTAAGCCGGCAACTGCGAGAAGGTCCTGTGGTTGCGGTTAGATGTTCTTAAGTTTTCTTATATGTCTATAAAATCAGGCTCTTAGATGCAATTCGCTCGATGAAATTGCGGTCGTGTTCGACCCAGATCAACATAACTGGCGTGGCGTCGAGAAGCTCTACGAGCTGTTCTCTGCTATCGACAACCTCTGATCACCTACTCGGCAAGCACATCCATTATGTGGCGCAGCGCAGCACCTGCATCGATCCGGTAGGCAACGGCAACATTCGCCGGGTCGCGTCTGCGTGTCACCCGCTCATCGACCACCGTCATACCACGGGTCAGGGTGCCGCGCAGTTCCACGGCAACGGCACGGTCTTCAAATTCCAGCAGGTGCGGCGCGGTCACCGCCAGCACCGCACAGGGATCGTGCAGTGGGAATGTCCGCGAGCCGCTGAGATCGGCCATTCGCTCATGCATGAACTCGAACAGATCTGCAACGAACGAGGCAGCGACCGAAGACATCTGACGCAGTTCGGCTACGTGTGAATCATCCGTGCGCAACTGGTGAGTCAGATTCAGTCCGCACATCTGCAGATGCGCGCCACTTGAAAACACGACATCGGCCGCCTCAGGATCCGCCCAGACATTGAACTCGGCCGCTCGCGTTACGTTACCGACACTCGTCGATCCGCCCATGATGGAAATGCCCGCCAGCCGGTGCGCGAATGTCGGGTCACGCTGCAACGCGAGGGCGACATTGGTCAGCGGACCGATCGCCACCAGATGACAATCGGCATGTTCGTGCGACGCCGCCAGCAGGTATTCCACGGCATCTTCGCTTGCAGGCTCGCGCGCAGGCAGCGGCAAACGGGCACCGCCGAGACCAGTCTCGCCGTGCACGTGCTGCGCATGCCGTGATTCACCGGCGAGCGGTTTGGCGGCGCCGCTGTGAACGGGTATGTCTGCTTCGAGCAGTTCGGTGATCGCCAGGGCGTTACGGGTGACGTGCGCCAACGATGCATTGCCATCTACTGTAGTAATCCCCAGAAGTTGTGAAGTACGCGCAGCTAGAATGATTGCCACCGCGTCATCGTGGCCCGGATCACAATCGATGATAATTTTCTGCCGCATTGGAATTCGTTATTGCCTGCTCGAAAAAATGCCTGCCATACCGGCAACATATTTGTGACGCACGGCAGATGGCCCCGGCCGCATTGTGTCATGATACCTGCCGCGGCCGGTCAGCGAACCTGCGCGTGAAGTCTGACGGAAATCTACAGTGACCATATCGAACCTCGAAGAATCCGCTGCCACTCTGCTCCTGCGTTCACCGCGCTTGAGTGTCAGCCTCGTCCTGGAACTGCTCGATATCAGTGACCCGGAGTTTCGGGAAATGATCCGCCAGAACTCCACCCTGTCGGCGTTACTCGAACAGCGACGCAAAGGCGAGTTGACGTTCAAAGAACCTGAACTTTCAGCTTGCCCGGGTTGTGGCGACTGGTTCATTCCCTACGCTGCAGCCAGGTACTGTTCGGATGAGTGCCACAAAATGGCAATCATCGAATCCGACCGACGTCGTTCGTCCCGCTCGCGCATAGTCGCTCCATTCGCCGGAATTTCCTGAGCCAGGCTGGGCATCGTTATATCGGCAACCGCCTGGAGCCTTGCCTTTGGTATATTTTGCTTGAGCTGGCTGTCCTGCAGGATATATTTGTCGCTCACTCACAAGGGGACAATCATGGACTATTCGCATCTCGGAAAATCATTCCGACTCCTGATCCTTGGCTCGGCATTTGCTCTACTTGTCCCGACCGCTCCTCTGCTAGCGCATGCCAGTTCTGCAACGGCCGGCGCTGCGATGTCGAGCGTGGACTATGACCATGCAGGCACCGGCACCCGGATATTCTCTGCCGGTGAACTCGCCATAAAAGTTCTGGTGGAAGCTTCCGTCCTCGGCAGCAACGAGGTGGAGGTCGCTGAAATCTCCTTTCCACCAGGCTACGAAGGTGGTGGCCACAGACATGGCGCCATTGAGATCTTCTACATTGTCGAAGGTGTGATGAACCAT
>JAPUFN010000135.1 GCA_027293665.1 Gammaproteobacteria bacterium
GGATCGGTTTGGTGGCCGGCGAGTTGCTGTGGTTGCCCAGACCCTTGGTGCGCTCGCGCCGCTGTTTCTACTGAGCGTGATAGCGACCGACAGCCTCTCGTTTTCGATGATGCTCTGTTACGCGCTATTGATGGGTTGTGCCCAGGCGTTTGTTACTCCGGCGCGTGACGGCCTCCTCAATCAAGTGGCGGAAGGCCGCGTGCAGCGCACTGTGATGCTCACCAGCATGATGCAATTTGGTTTGGCCATGGTCGGGTTCATGATTGCCGCCACGGCAGACGTATTCGGACCGGAGCTCATACTTGGGTTTCAGAGTATGGTCCTGCTGCTGGGTGTGTATGCGTTTGTTCAGATTGGCGAGCCTGATCGCTCGAATCATCCGGCGTCGCCGCCGCTGCTGAAATCGGTGCTCGATGGTGGGCGCGCGGTGTTTGCCTCACCCGCCATGCGCATGGTGATGGTGCAGAACATGGCAATGGGGATGTTTTTCATGGGCACCTACATCGTCACGATGCCGTTGCTGGTACGGGAGATTTACGCAGGCACTGCTCAGGATCTGGCTTTCATGAATGCGGCGAATTCGTTGGGGTTGGTGCTGACGATTTTTCTGTTGTTGCGGATTGGCGACATTCGCCGGCAGGGCCGCGCCTTGCTGCTTGCGCAGGGAATAGGCGCCTTTGTTCTGGCAGGCGCCGCTTTTACGTCGCAGTTCAGCCAGTTTGTGCTCATAATTTTCTTCTGGGGTGTTTGCGGCGGTGCGGCAATGACCATGTCGAGAACGATCATGCAGGAACAGGCTCCCGAAACGATGCGCGGCAGAGTGATGAGTTTCTATTCATTCTCCTTCATGGGCGCAGGTCCCATAGGTGCGTTGCTCAGTGGTTATCTTGTGGAGGAGTTGGGTCCGGAACTGGCATTGCTGACCTCGGCGAGCGGCATGTTGGTCGTGATCATCCTGATCGGCGTAACCTCGGGTGTGTGGAATCTGCAGGGCCATACGCAGCAGATAGTCTCTGAAGAACCGATCGACAGCAGTGAATGAAAATGCACCGAAACAGTCTACTGCGGAACTGTCACAGGCGATGAGCGATACCTACAGACTGGCGGTCGACATCGGTGGCACGTTCACCGATGTGGTCCTCGAGCGCGCAGAGGAGCGGATTACCCATAAGGTACTGACGACATACGCCGACCCTGCAAACGGCGTGATGACGGCAACGGATCGAGTCCTGGAGATCGCGGCAGCAGATCCCGCTGATGCCAGTGTCGTGCTCCACGGCACAACGCTTGCAACCAACGCCATCATAGAGAGAACTGGTGCCGTCACTGCGTTGCTCACCACCGAAGGACACCGGGATGCACTCGAGATGGCGCTGGAAAACCGCTTTGAGCAGTACGATCTCGCGATTGATCGACCCATACCGCTGGTACCGCGCCATTTACGCCTGCCGGTGCACGAACGAATGGATTCGCGTGGAGAAATCCTCCTGCCGTTGGCGGAGCAATCCGTTCATGCCGTTTTGCCGCTGCTCGAGGAGCACGCCGTCACGAGCGTTGCGATTGGTTTCCTGCACTCCTACATCAATCCCGTTCATGAGCAGAGAGTTGCCGCGATACTCAGGGCTGCGTTACCCGATCTGTCCGTCACGCTTTCGTGCGAGGTTTGCCCGGAGATCCGAGAATACGAAAGGCTGTCCACTGCGTGTGCGAACGCTTATGTGAAGCCGCTAATGGCCACTTACCTCGCAAGCCTGCAGGCGAAGATGGGCGCGAGAGGGTTTGCCTGTCCAGTGCTTCTCATGACCTCGGGTGGCGGCTTGACTGCATTGGCAACTGCTGCTGAATATCCGATTCGACTCATTGAGTCTGGCCCGGCCGGGGGCGCAATCCTCGCCGCCCACCTGGCACAAACGAGCGATTGCAGCGAGGTTTTGTCATTCGATATGGGTGGGACAACTGCCAAGCTCTGCGTCATAGATAACGGCGAACCGTTGTTGAGCCGATCCTTCGAGGTTGATCGCAGCTACCGATTCAAAAAAGGCAGTGGCTTGCCGGTGCGCATCCCGGTGATTGAAATGGTGGAGATCGGTGCTGGTGGCGGATCGATCGCACAGGTGGATAAGCTCGGCCGTCTGCAGGTTGGACCGGAGAGCGCCGGTTCCGAGCCCGGACCAGCTTGTTATGGCCGCGGTGGTGAACGACCGGCTGTTACAGACGCTGATCTTGTTCTGGGGAAACTCGATCCTACCAATTTTGCTGGCGGCAGCATGGATCTGGATCTTGCGGCGGCGGAACGCGCGCTGCATAGCGTCGCTGGGCCACTGTCACTGACCCCACAAATGGCCGCTCATGGCATCAGTGAAGTCGTCAACGAAAATATGGCTACCGCAGCTCGTGCCCATCTTGCGGAGTGGGGCAAAGCCACGGAAGGCCGGGTGCTGATCGCTTTTGGCGGCGCAGCACCTCTGCACGCGGCATTGCTTGCACATAAGCTCAAACTTGATCGTGTTGTGATTCCGGCACATGCGGGCGTCGGCTCGGCGATAGGTTTTCTCATCGCACCTGTGCGTTACGAAGTAGTTCGCAGCCGTTACATGAAGCTGACGTCGCTCGACCCATCGGTGGTGGACGGGATCATGCAGGAGATGCGTGTAGAGGCACAATCGGTGGTCGGCAGCGTCGCGAGCAATGAGACATTGCTGGAGAACCGAAAGGCTTTCATGCGCTACTGCGGCCAGGGTTTCGAAATCGCGGTCGAATTGCCGGCAGCGAAAGGACTATTGCAGGCCAGTGAACTCAGGCAACGCTTTGACGACGCTTATCGTGAGCTCTACGGCCGCACCATTCCGGATCTTGACGTTGAAATATTGAGTTGGACTTTGACGCTCAGTGCACCAGCGCCACTTACCCCAATTGCTGATAATTGGCGAAAAGAAAAGCTGGCCAAACCGGTGGCAACTCGGCAACTCTTCGATGTGGTGATCGGTGAATTGGTCGATGCCGATTGCTACGCGCGGGATGCCATCAGCCCCGGTGATTTTCTGGCAGGGCCTGCGCTGGTGATTGAAGAACAGACAACGACCTTCGTCGCCACAGGATTCACCGGCACGGTGTCGGATCAAGGCCATCTCGTGCTTGAACGCCACACGGGAGGCCGGAGTGATGGCTGAACTCGCAACACTCCAGTTGCAACTGGTCTGGGATCGATTGCTGGCGATCGTCGAGGAGCAGGCCCAGACCCTGATGCGAACCGCATTCTCCACCGTCGTGCGGGAAGCGGGCGATCTTTCCGCCGGGGTGTTCAACACCAAAGGTGAAATGCTCGCGCAAGCAGTGACGGGCACGCCAGGTCACGTGAACGCCATGGCTGCGTCTGTGGGTAAATTTCTGGATAAGTTTCCCTGTGCCACACTCAATCCCGGCGACGTCCTGCTGACGAACGATCCGTGGGATGGGACAGGTCATCTGAATGACTTCACGATCGTAACACCCGTTTTCCTGGGTGAACAATGCATCGGCTTATTCGCGAGTACCAGTCACATCGCCGATGTCGGGGGCCGAGGTTTCGGACCGGACGCGAACGATGTCTTCGAAGAGGGGCTGCGAATTCCCATTAGCTATCTGTTTCGTGCTGGCGAACTCGATGCAACGTTAATGATGCTGATAAATGCAAATGTTCGTGATCCGATTACCGCCGAGGGAGATCTCTATTCCCTGACAGCTTGTAACGATCAAGGTGCGAAACAATTGCTGGAGATGATGGTTGATTTTCAGCTTGCTGATCTCGTCGCTGTCAGCAATCACATCCTCACTACGTCGGCAGACGCCATGGCGAACGAGATAAGCCGTTTGCCAAACGGACGCTTTGAGAATCGGATGCGGGTCGATGGCTATGATTCTCCAGTAGACCTCGTGGCCAGTCTGGAAGTTAGAGATACCACCATTCATGTCGATTTTGCGGGTAGTTCTCCGATTTCACCGCTCGGCATCAATGTACCGCTGCCTTATACGGAAGCCTATGCGTCGTTCGGCGTGCGTTGCGTTGTCGGGAATGACATTCCGAACAACGCGGGTTCACTACGGGCGGTGACGGTGAGTGCGCCCGCTGGGTCGATTCTCAACGCTGAATCGCCAAGCGCCGTATCTGCACGGCATGCAATTGGCCAGATGCTGCCGGACGTCGTCCTCGGCTGCCTCGCCGAAATTCTGCCGGACTCGGTTCCAGCCGAAGGTGCATCGTGTATCTGGAATCCGGTGTTCCGCAATGTACCTGCGGGAGCAACCGGTAATGCGCCGTTCGTGGAATTCGTGATCAATCCCATCTACAACGGCGGCACAGGCGCCCGGCCGGGTAAAGACGGTTTGTCGACGACGGCATTTCCATCAGGCGTCCGCACCACTTCGACTGAGGTTAATGAGGCCACCTCGCCGTTACTCATCTGGTCTAAAGAATATCTGACTGATTCGGGCGGTGTGGGCAAACGCCGTGGTGGGCTCGGTCAGAAGATAGAAATTGCGCATCGTGAGGGTGCCCCGTTCATCATCTCGAAGATGTTCGATCGGATCAGCCATCCGCCGCGTGGGCGGTTTGGCGGTGGCGAGGGGAAAACGGGTGCCGTGTACCTGCGTGACGGCCCGCAATTGGCGGCGAAGGGCCGCGACGTGGTGCCTGCCGGGCAGACGCTGGTGCTGGAAACGCCGGGTGGTGGCGGTATTGGCCGCGTTGCCGGGCGTGAGAGAACTGAGGTGCTGGCCGATGTGCGCGCTGGCTACGTCTCCACAGACGCCGCGAGAGCCAGCTATAATGTCGATCCGGACGACGCTGACTGAGCTTGGAGCAGTAGAACTTGTTTTTCAGATTCGTTTGGGCAAAATAGCCGCCGCTAAGCGGGAATAGCTCAGTTGGTAGAGCGTGACGTTGCCAACGTCAAGGTCGCCAGTTCGAACCTGGTTTCCCGCTCCAACATCAAAGCCCAGCCATCGCGCTGGGCTTTTTCGTCTTCCTGCTGGAAAAACATCTCCCGGCTCAGTAGTAGGTACCTCAAGCTGCTGCTGGCAAAGCAGCACCCGTCTCCAACAGGGATTTAAGACTCGCGATAATCCACGGCCATCCTTGAGAGATACTGTCGAACACGACACTTCCGCTGGGAAAACGGTCGTGGACGATTCGCAGCTTCGTCTGTTCGTTGAGTGCTTCGATGGTGAAGGTAACGCGGGATGGTTCTTCGCTGAG
>JAPUFN010000136.1 GCA_027293665.1 Gammaproteobacteria bacterium
ATGCCATGCGGCCAGGCGATCAACCCGGCACCGAAACTCCGGACCATATTGCCTGCCGGATCGAAGAGCATGATCGGATCAACATCGCTGCCGACACAGACGTTTGCCCCACAGCGTTCCGCAATCCAGATGTGTTTGCCATCCTGTGCAGGATAGATCGCGCTGATTGCACCCCATTGCCGCCCTTCCGGCAGTTTTGCCCAGCCGGCGATCGTCTCATAAGGATTCGGAGCATGATTCTGCGCAAGCACCGCGCCACCCAATGCCATGAGTAACGCGATACAAAATGCCTGACTGACCACCGTTACACCTCTCATCGGAATTCCCCCAAAAATTTTTTACCCGAGCACGCGCCAGCGGGGTCGGACTGAGCCGACATTCTAGCCGCTTAACGACGCACGATCAGCACATCGTAACGACCTTTCTCACCCACGAACATCGAACCCAGAGCGCTGATGATGTTGATCATCAGCCATTCCTATGCATTCAGCCAGCGTAACGACTGCCATTCGTGGTTGCGAAGAAATCTTCGAGCGAGACGTGCTCCTGACGCAGAAAACCTTTATCCGGCAATTTGCCGTTACTGACCAGTTCGATCACCGCGCATACCGATGAAGAAGTGGTCCAGGAAATCGCCCGCCACGCACGTCCGTTGATCTTGATCGGAAAGTAGGATCGGACGAACTCTTTGCGGCTGAGGCGACCATCCTGCATCCCCTCCGCCGAAACATGTATATGGACGACATCTTCATCCACTGGTGGTTTTGCATTCTTCAGTATTTTACCGGCAAGCGCACGGTCCTCACGCATCAGCAATTCATGAAAAAAGAAATTCATCAGTCTTGCGTGCCCCGGGTAGCGCATCGTCTTGTAGTCGAGATTTTCGATTCGGCCATGATAGGTGTCACACATCGTCCCGAGCCCACCGGATGTCGTGAAAGCCTCGAGCCGCTCGCCGTTGACATACACCGTTTCCACCCATTCCATCGGCGATGTCCATTTCTGCTCGCCGTCTTCAATCACCTCACAGTCATTGAGATACTCGTTGACCACTCCCTCGGGAGACCAGTTGAAGGAGTATGCAAGCAGTCCGGTCGGATGTTGCGGTAATGCGCCAACTCTGAGCTTGATCGAGCGGATTTCCTCGAACTGCTCGGCAAGGTGTGCGCCGACGATGCCAACGAAACCGGGCGCCAGCCCACATTGCGGCGCCATGAGTTTCTGACTCTTCTTCGCGAGTTCGAGTATGGCTTCTTTGGTGGGAACATCCTCTGTGAGATCGAAATAGTAAAGCTCGAGTTCGCAGGCAATGCGCGCCACTTCCTTGTTGAATTCATACGGCAGACAGGAAAGCACGGCATCGTTCCCTTTGAGCACCTTCGCAAGTTCCGCAGCGGATTCTGCGGAAGCCGTGACAACTTCAAATGGAAGCTCGCGGTCGGGTGCTTTCAAGTCAATGCCGGTAACTTTGAATCCCGATTCGTGCAGTAGTATCGCAGCCAGCTCGCCAACGCCACCCAGACCCAACACGGCAATGCTGGAAATTTTCGCTTCGCTCACAATCTCATACCTCGAAGTTGATGCCTTGTGCCAACGGCAGCTCATCGGAATAATTCACCGTTACCGTCTGTCGGCGCATGTAGGCTTTCCAGGCATCGGAGCCGGATTCCCTGCCACCACCCGTTTCCTTCTCACCGCCGAAGGCGCCGCCGATCTCCGCGCCCGATGGCCCGATATTGACGTTAGCGATGCCGCAATCGGAGCCACGCGGAGAAAGGAAGTGCTCCGTCTCCTTTATACTCCCCGAAAAGACACAGGAGGAAAGCCCCTGCGGAACATCGTTCTGCAGCGCCACTGCATCTTCGAATGACGAGTACTTCATCGCATAGACGATAGGCGCAAAGGTTTCCGTTTTAACAATGTCGGATTGACCCGGCATCTCGATGAGCGCCGGCTGCACGTAGTAGCCATCAGGATACTGCTCGGCAAGAACCCGTTGGCCGCCACTCACAATGCCACCCTGCTCCACTGCGGTTACCAGAGCCTGCTGCATCCGCTCGAACGAATCCGCATCGATGAGTGGACCGACGAGCACAGCCGGATCCAGCGGATTGCCAATCGCGAGACCTTCATAGGCTTTGCGCAGCCCCGTGAGAAGCTCATCGTAGACACTATCGTGGACGATGATGCGACGTAGAGAGGTACATCGTTGTCCGGCCGTGCCGACCGCGGAAAAAACAATCGCCCGCAGTGCCATCTGCAAGTCTGCCGAAGGCGTCACGATCATCGCGTTGTTGCCGCCAAGTTCCAGTATGCAGCGGCCGAAGCGAGCGGCGACAACCCGCCCGACGCTACGACCCATACCTGTCGATCCGGTAGCGGAGATGATCGGAACATCCTCACTCGCTACCATCGCCGCACCGATCTGTGAATCACCGATCAGTATCTGACTGAGACCCACGGGTGCTTCAGCAAATCCGGTTGCCACCTTCTCAAAGATATTTTGCACGGCGAGAGCCGTCAGCGGCGTTTTCTCGGATGGCTTCCAGATAACTGAGTTGCCACAAACCATTGCCAATGCTGCATTCCATGACCACACGGCAACGGGAAAATTGAACGCGCTGATAACTCCACACACGCCCATCGGCTGCCAGAGTTCTCGCATCGTGTGACCCGGGCGTTCCGACGGCATCGTCAGGCCGTAAAGTTGCCGCGACAATCCGACGGCAAAATCACAGATGTCAATCATCTCCTGAACTTCACCCAGGCCCTCTTGCAGAATCTTGCCGCATTCCATCGACACGAGGCTTGCCAAAGCCTCTTTCTGAACCCGCAATTCATTGCCTAACAAGCGAACAAACTCACCTCGGCGCGGTGCAGGGACCGTCCGCCACGCAGCAAACGCAGCAACACCGGCCGCAATTATTTCCCGGGCCTGCTCGGGGGTATGAGTTTTTACCCGGGCGACTTCAGCGCCATCGATCGGCGAATGAACGGCGAGAGTCCCGCCGCTGAGCACAGCACTCGTAAGTCCGTTGTTCTCGAGTAATTCTTCGTATGCCATGTTGTTTCAGCACTGATTCTAAACAGCGCATTGTCCGGCAAATCATTACGAAAGGCTAAAGGCTAATACCCGGTACTACCCGAGAAGGGTTCTGGCGCTGGCCAGGATGCCACTTTCACTGGGTAGCACCTCATAGGCTGCGCTGCCCAGCGGGATGAAACTGTCCTCTGCGCAAACCCGGGCAAGCGGAATCTGACAGCCCCGCTCGATCAAACCCGTCACCAGTTCCTCACTGACGGAGGCCGTGCGTCGACATTCATCGACGATCAACAATGCCCCGGCGCCCGCAACCGCATGGGCGATCCGATCGATGTCCAAAGGTTTCAGCCAGCGCAGGTCCACCAGCCGCACCGAGACGCCCGAGGCTTCGAGTTCGCGAATCACACGGCGGGAAAGATAGGCGCCATTGGCATAGGAAATAATGGCCAGATCCGCCTCGGCCGGTCCCTCAATTCCCAACTCACCCAAAGGTATCTCACCGGCAGTCGCTTCATAAACGAAAGCCATGCCACCATCGCCCGCGGTGTAGAGATCCTTCACGGCATAAAGTGCAATGGGTTCAAGATAGACCACAACCCTGCCCTGTTCCCGGGCCAGGCGATAGCAGGCACGCAACATTCTCACTGCATCATCGCCCTTCGATGGGCACGCCAGGATCAGACCGGGAATATCGCGGAAGACCGCAATCGCATTATCGTTGTGAAAATGACCGCCGAAGCCGCGCTGGTAGGCGAGACCGGCAATCCTGATTACCATTGGATTGGCGGCGCGACCGTCCGAAAAGAATGCAAGCGTCGCGGCTTCGCCGCGAATCTGATCTTCGGCGTTGTGAACATAGGCGAGAAATTGAATCTCCGGTAGTGGCACGAATCCGTTGTGGCCAAGGCCGATGGCGAGACCCAGTATCGATTGCTCATCGAGCGGTGTATCGAAGACGCGGTCATTGCCGAACGCGCTCTGCAACCGGGTGGTTGCGCCGTAAACACCGCCCTTGCGCCCTACATCCTCGCCGAAGACGACTGCCCGGGGATCTGCATCGAGAATGCCACCCAGCGTCAGCGCTATGAGGCGTGACATATGCTGCGGCGATTCGCTCGCCCGTTTGTCCACACCCGCAGGCGGCTGTTGCCAGACCAACTCAGTGGTGAGCGGCGGATGTAGCGCCATCGCACCTGGCTCAATCGAGCGCATGATCTGTGCAGCGGAGGTGAGCTTGGGGCGTTCACAGGCAATCTCGATCGCTTGCGCAACCTCATCGGCGATGTGGGTATCCAACTCCAGCACACCCTGGGTCGTCAGGATGCGTTCGTTGATCAACGTGCGCGCAGATTTCAATAACGGATCGTCGGCTTCTGCCTCCGCGATTTCTGCGGCAGCGCGATAAGTGCTCTCCACATCGGACCCGGCATGGCCCATCAGCCGCACCATCTTCAGATGCAGAAAGACCGGTTTACGATGCAGGCGCGCCAGCCGCACCGCCTGTCTCGCAATACGGATGACATCGAGTATTTCAGTTCCGTCGCAAGCTAAATAGTGCAGCCCGGGCCGGTTGCCATAGGTCTCGGCGATCCATCCCCGGGGCGTTGGCACTGAGATACCGATGCCGTTGTCTTCACAGACCAGTATCAGGGGTAACGGCAGCCCGCGATGCGCGGTCAATGCAGCGGTGTTAAAAGCACCGACGGCGGTGGAATGGTTTACGCTCGCATCACCGAAACTTGCCATGACCACCGCATCAAGCGGCAACCGCGCGAACTCTGC
>JAPUFN010000137.1 GCA_027293665.1 Gammaproteobacteria bacterium
CTTACGACAAACTGTGCATAGAGCCAGGCCGCCTTACGCCGATCCAGCGGGGTGCTTTTGAGAAACGTCCACGAACCGGCATCCTGATAACCGAGCTTCATACCCGGCGTCCAGTACGGGCCATGGGGCGACGGTGCCATCCGCCACTTCGGCGTGCCGTCGGCATTCACGACGGCAATGCCCGGCTTGATCATGTCCGCGGTAAAGGTGGTGTACCAGAAAATCTGCTGCGCGATGTGGCCCTGCGCCGGCACCGGCCCGGCTTCGGAAAAAGTCATGCCGGACGCTGCGGGCGGTGCGTACTTCTGCAACCACTCCATGTACTTCGTGAGCGCATAGACCGCAGCGGGACCGTTGGTCGCTCCGCCACGAGCGACCGACGCACCCACGGGACGACAGCCTTCCACCCGGATGCCCCACTCATCGACCGGGCTGCCATTGGGGATGCCCTTATCGCCCGCACCGGCCATGGACAACCAGGCATCGGTAAAGCGCCAGCCCAGCGATGGATCTTTCTTGCCGTAATCCATGTGGCCGTAAACCTTCTCCCCATCGATGGTCTGGACGATCGTGCTGAAGAATTCGGCAATGTCTTCGTAGGCAGACCAGTTCACCGGCACCCCGAGTTCGTAACCGTAATGCTCGCGAAACTGCGCACGCAGTTCCGGTCGCTGGAACCAGTCGTAGCGAAACCAGTAGAGATTGGCGAACTGCTGATCCGGCAGCTGGTACAGCTTGCCATCGGGTCCGGTGGTAAAACTGATGCCGATGAAATCCGCCAGATCGAGGGTCGGTGATGTGACGTCGGCGCCGTCACCCGTCATGAAGTCCGACAGCGGCACCACATAGCCATAGCGGGCGTGGGTGCCGATCAGATCGGAGTCATTGACGTAGGCGTCGTAGACATTCTGCCCGGACTGCATCTGCGTCTGCAGCTTTTCGATGACGTCGCCTTCCTGAATCAGATCATGCGTCACCTGGATGCCGGTTATCTCTGCAAAGGCGCGCGCAAGGACTTCGGATTCGTATTCATGGGTGACCAGCGTCTCGGAGACCACGCTGATGTGCATCCCGCGCAGCGGAAGCGCAGCCTCGATGAACCATTGCAGCTCCGCCAGTTGCGCTTCTTCGGATAGCGTCGAGGGCTGAAATTCCGTGCTGATCCAACGCTCGGCATTGGCCAGATAATCCACACCCGTATCGGCAGCGCCCGCGCCCGGCGAGCCCTCGCCACAACCGGCCACCAAGAAACAACCCACTGCAACCAAGTCAATTCGACGCATGTCGACTCCCGTTAAGAAATTTTTCCCAATGAAACCCTGTTAGCCCCAGCGCAGCAAGCTTAAGCCACCGCCTACACAGAGCGCGCTCGCCCAGTACAACGGCGCATCTGTGAGGCCAAGCCAGGCGATGTGGACAAAGGCGCTGGCGAGCAACGTGATGAAGAAGCGATCGCCGCGACTCGTCACGAGTGGCAAAAAACCTTTACGCAACGTCGTCGGCCAGCGAATCTCGCTGAGCGTCATCACAAGCAGGCCAACGCCGATGGCGACGAAGAACATCGCGGTTGGCAGCGTCCAGGCCATCCACTCCATCAGACTCGTCCCATGGCGAAGCCTTTGACGAGATGGCGCCGGACGAACCACACCAGGATAACCCCGGGCACAATCGTCAGCACCCCGGCTGCCGCCAGCAGCCCCCAATCCATACCCGATGCACTCACCGTACGGGTCATGACAACCACGATGGGCTTCGCGGCACTTGCGGTCAGCGTGCGTGCCAGCAGGAGCTCCACCCAGCTGAACATGAAACAGAAAAAGACCGTCACCCCGATACCGCTGCGAATCACCGGAAGAAAAATCCGGATAAAAAAGAAGCCGACACTGTGGCCGTCGATGCGCGCCATATCATCGAGCGAGCGCGGCACCGACGACATGAAACCTTCGAGTATCCACACTGCCAGCGGCACCGTGAACAGGCAGTGCGCCAGCGCCACCGCCAACGGTGTATCGAACAGACCCACCGCCGAGTAAAGCTGAAAGAAGGGCAGCAGGAAAACCGCGGGCGGCGCCATGCGGTTGCTCAGCAACCAGAAGAACAGGTGCTTGTCGCCGATGAACCGGTAGCGCGAGAACGCGTACGCCGCCGGCAATGCGACCACAACCGAAATGACGGTATTTATCGCAACGTACGTCAACGAGTTGCCGAAGGCGCTGTACCACACCGGGTTACTGAAAATTTCCAGATAGTTGGCGAACGTGACCTCAGCGGGAAACACCGAAAAGTCCCCGACGATGCTCTGATTCGTCCGCAACGACAGACTGATCAGCCAGTAAATGGGTACCGCGAGATACAGTCCATAGAGGTAGAGCAGCCAGTGCGTCCGATTGTTCACCGCGCGTCCTCGTCCGCGCTGGAACTCATCACGCTCGTGTAGAAAAGCCAGCACAACACGAGCACCACCAGAAAGTAGAGCACGGAAAACGCCGCCGCCGGCCCGAGGTCAAACTGACCGACCGCCATGGTCGTCAGGTACTGACTGAGGAACGTCGTCGCGTTGCCCGGTCCGCCGCCGGTCAGGACGAACGGTTCGGTGTAAATCATGAAACTGTCCATCAGCCGCAGCAGCACGGCGATGATCAAAACGGAGCGCAACCGGGGCAGTTCGATGAAGCGGAATATCTGCCAGCGTGTCGCGCCGTCCAGCACCGCCGCTTGGTAGAAGGGCTGTGGGATCGCACTGAGGCCCGAAAACGTCAGCAGGGCGACGAGTGACGTCCAGTGCCACACGTCCATGCACAACAACGTGATCCAGGCATCGAGTGAATCAGCGGTGTAGTTGAAGTCGATGCCCGCCGCGACCAGCGCAGAACCCAGCAGGCCGATGTCCGGCCGGGCAAAGAGTTGCCAGATGGTGCCCACGACATTCCACGGAATCAGCAGTGGCACCGCCAGGAACACCAGATAAATCCCCGTCATGCGGCTGTCGCGCGGCA
>JAPUFN010000138.1 GCA_027293665.1 Gammaproteobacteria bacterium
CCCGTGATGACCTGTACTCACTGGGCATCGTCATTTATCTCATCCTGACGGGGCGCCACCCGTACGGGCGGCTTTCCGCCGATGAGGCCGCGCGTGATGACCTGAAGCCTGAAAAGCCCAGGCAGCTTTCCCGGCGTCAATGGCGCGTGCTCAGAGATTGCTTGCGTTTCAATCGCCAGGACCGTCCTGCAGATGTCGCCGAGGTGCAGAGGTTTCTACTCGAGCCGTCGCCATGGCGTTCGCGAATCTCTCTGGCTGCGGCGCTGGTCTTCGCGCTGGCATTTGCTTTGAACTATTACATGCAGGATGCCGATCTCACTGAGGTGAAGCAGGAAGTCAGACAGACGACGCTCCTTGATTCGCAGGTTGCGCGGATCTCGCAGCTACTGGATGAACCCGTCATGAGCCTTGCCTGGGAGCAGTCACTGAGCCAGGAACTGGTGGTGCTTCGACAGCTCGAAGGTTCGCAGGCAGCGGCAGACAGATTGTTGGGGCAGCTGCGCGAAATTTACCGGGAGCAGATTGCGAACACGGAACAATTGAGAGTGGCGCTGGATCTGTTGCGGCGGGGTAGCGAGTTCACGGATATGCCGAGGGCACGAGCGTTGTTGCAGGCCCGGGCGTTTACGAAAATTCAAGCCCTGCTGGACAGTGATAACAGTGACGAGCGCTGGTTGGCCCAGCTGCGTAATGAAATCGCTGCAATGAACGACGCCTTTCCAGGCACCCCGTTTATTGCCGAGTTGAGGCTTGACGTTGCGGACGTCCTTGAAGGTGCTGTCAGAGAGAGCGTTCTGTATGACAAGTTTTCACACGCCAAAAACATGTTGGATGAACTCGAACCTATACTTTTCGACGCACAGAGCCTCGAAGACCTGCGACGATACACAGCGGCGGCGAAGGAGCGGCTCCTGGCTGCTGAGCTGGTGCGGGATACTGCTGAGCGCAGACAGCGGTTTGCCGAACAGCTTGATTTGCTTCTGGATGAATCCTGTTTGCGGCTGGATCTCAACGCTGTCGCGGGTGCTCAACAGCAGTGGCTTGCTGTGGATCCGCAAGCGGCGGTGCTCGCAAGACAGAAAATATCTGAGCGTGTTGGCACCTGCATCGAGCAACTGGCGCAGCTTGATCGGGACCGGGTGATGGTTGTCCGGAACCTCGTGGTGCAGCTGTTCGGCGACGAGATGCTCTCAGAAGCACAAGTGGTGATCGACCCCTGCGCACTCAATTACCTGATTGGCAACGGGGCGCTCAGCGGCCGTCAGGGTTATTGCGCGGATCGTCTGTCTGATGATGAGTTGGGTCCGCGTCTTGTTGTGGTTCCTGCCGCCAGCGGAGAAGGTCGGTTTGCGATGACAAAACATGAGATCAGCTGGTCTCAGATCGCCGCTTTCTGTGACGTCAGTGGGGAATGCCCGACCGCCACAAAAGCAACAGGTGATGCCGAGTCTGCAAGACTGCCAGATCGCCCAGTGCGCGACATCACTTTAAGCAGTGCGAAATCTTTTGCGGTCTGGTTGAGTGAAAAGACGGGCTTCATCTATCGGCTGCCGACGGTACAGGAGTGGCAGTGGGCAGCCCGCGGTGAGCCCGACCCGAATCGCAACTGTCGCGTATCGATCGATGGTGTAGCCAGGGGCTTAGCACCCGTCGCCACCAATGCGGGGCTCGGTAATGACTATGGGCTGGTCCATATGCTCGGCAATGTGCAGGAATGGGTAATGGACGCCGGGGACGTGAATGTTGTCGGCGGTGCTTACGCAGACCCGATCGGTGAATGCGTATCGCAGACGGCGAAACGCCACGAAGGCAAACCGGATGCGCGTACCGGCTTTCGGCTGGTAAGGGAAGTTTCATGAGCTTGATGAAGCTGTCACCCGAGTCTGTGCGATTACGTCGTATTGCCAAGGCGTACGCTGCCGGTGAGTTCAGCATGCATGAATATCGCCAGGCACGGCGCGATGTGATTGGTAACTTCACCACTCAGTCGATGGATGATGATGACACACAACCGCGCTGGGATACGCCGACCATAAAGCTTGCCGATCACCTGCAATCTTCCCAACACAAGCAATCGGGGCAGGTGAACGAGATAACACAGCGAAAAGTGAATTCGCCCATGCTGTGGTTGGCAATGTTTGCTCTGCTGTGTGTTGCGGTATTCGCAAGCAGAGCATTCTCGGCGACAAATATTCCGCCCGTTGCAGAAAGAAATCCAAACCCTGTCACGAGTGAGCGTCTGCTAATCAACAGGATTCAAATGCGCGACTACGGCGCGTTGGATGGAATTACTGCAGATTCCGTGCAGGCGGTAATTGACGCCAAGCTCGATGAAATCCGGGTACGCAATGCTGCAGGTGAGCATGGATTCACGAATTCGGAGCTCGCAGAACTGGGACGGCTGCTCAGCGCGCTGGGCGTGCATGAAAAAAACTCCGAGTTGAGTCGGCGGGATGCGGCGGATCTGACTGCCCTGATTCGCGAACAGAAAAACCGTCGCGGGCTGTCGATCTTCGATCTCGAAGAAGTGGCTGCGGCGGTGCAGCTGCATTTCCGTGAAACCGGTTACTTTCTCGCGGTTGCGTTTGTGCCTGCGCAATCCGTGGCTGATGGCGCTGTGGTGCTCGGCATGCTGCCGGGTGTTCTTGGTGAGGTCAGTGTCCACGGTAGCCAGAAATCCATTGTCGCCCATCGCTTTGACGACCTGATCGGCAAAACGCTGACGCAAAGAGTCATCAGCACGAGGCTGTACGCCATCAATCAGGCATCCGGCGTCAGCGCTCAGGCAAGCTTCGAACCCGGTGCCAGGGTCGGTGAGACTCGCCTCAACATCGAACTGGATGAACAGCGTTCGTGGGCGGGTCGCGTGGCGCTGGACAACTATGGTGATGAGCAGACAGGAGAGACGCGCCTTTTTCTGGCAGCAAGCTGGCTGAATCCCACTGGCCGTGGTGATTCCGTGGATCTGGGAATTCTGACGAGTGCCGATCCTGCCGATCAGACATATGGCTATGCCGAGTACCGCACGCCGTTGAGTGGCCAGTATCGCTTCCGCGGTCGTTTCTCGAACAACGTATTCAGTGCCGATGAAGCGATCAACATCGATGGCGAGGCGCAAATGCTGGACCTGGCGGTGGAACGATCTCTACACCGTGACCGGAAAAGCAGTCTTGCGTTCGAACTGGGTCTGAGCCAGCACAATCTGGACTGGGAAGCCGATTTGAGTGGCTTACCTGATGTCAATCAGCGCGCGGGGTTCCTGACAGGATCGTTGACGGCCCATCGCGTGTGGGACCGATCCCATATTGCAGTGCAGGCTGAATTATTTGTCGCGGGCGGGCAAATTTCGGGTGACACTTTTGTTGGCCAGGACGATCAATTCTGGAATGCCGGGCTCGACCTCTTCGCCTGGCGGCCGATGGATGTGGGGCTGCTGCCGGGCGTGCAAAAACTTTCGGTGAGGCTGCTTGGTCAGTTCAGTGGCTCGCAACTGCCGAGCACCCTGCGGATGGGTTTTGGTGGTGCGCAACGCACGCGCGGTTTTGCACGCTCGATTTATCTTGCCGATGAGGGTGCACTGCTCAGTGTCGATTTGAAAACACCTTTCGTACTCGGTGAGCTTGCACTGTTTGTCGACACCGCGTACGGCCAGACTCACAATGACGTGCAATCTACCTGGGGTCATTTGACCAGCGTGGGAATCGCCTGGGACTATTCCCTCAATCGACAACTGATGAGTCGTTTGAGCTGGGCGTTGCCCCTTACGGCGAAAGGCACACGAGGATTGGATGATGATGGACCACAGATATTCTGGTCGTTGCAGTATGCACCGTAGCTGGCTTGCCATTGGACTTGTTGGGATAGCTGGTTGGGTCAATGCTGCCGAAGCGCCCCTGCCTGAATTGCAATCGCCTGAATCTTTTTCACCTGAGCAGGTGCATTTGCTCGTCGAATCACTGTCGGCGGCTGAGGCCGCGTTCCTGGCTCCACTACTTGAAGATAGTGATAGATCACTTGATCCGGCGGTCTTCACTGAGATTGCGCCGATGACAGTTCCGAATGTTGCTATCCGGCTGCCGAAGGATCAGGAAGAGTAACTTTTCGAATCGATCACTAACGACATGGATCAGCGGTGAGAAGTGATCGAGAGTGAACGCGTTTGTCGGATTTTCGTCTCGCGTTGCTGACCGGCTGTTAATCACCTCGTGATGTCTGTTGTTAGCACCTGCTAACCGCTTGGTAAACGTACTCGCTTACCTGTTATGCACATCTGACAGAATTCGTTCAGTTTCTTGAATTGAGGGAGTTGATCTCTCGAGTGTCTCTTGACCTGTCCTTCGTAACCATTTGATTCAAAACAATTAAATTCCTGAATCACCGACTGTTCCGAGACTCGCCCCTGACGCGCGATTCACGACCAGTGGCGACTTATCCGAGAGTTATCCAGAGAGTTATCCACAAGCAGGCAAGCTGAGGTAAAGTTCCAGTGCAACTTACACATGAGGCAGTGGATGAGCGATCAGGGCGTGCTTCTCGATGAAAAGATGGCGCAGTATCAGGCTCGCGGTGTGAGCCGGGTCAAGCTGGGCCTGACCGACATCGACGGTGTGATCCGTGGAAAATATGTGAGCCTCGGTAAATTCGTGAACCTGTTGGAAAAAGGCGGCGGATTCTGCGATTGCGTCTTTGGCTGGGACGTCGATGATCAGCTCTACGATCAGGGATCCTATACCGGCTGGCACACGGGATTTCCGGATGCGAAGTTCAATTTACTCACTGCCAGTGAGCGCTGGTTGGCGCAGGAGGGTTGCCCCTTCTTTCTGGGCGAATTCGCAGGTGTTGAATCCCTGCCACATCCGCTGTGTCCGCGGACGCGTTTGCGTCTGATGCTGGACCGACTTGCCGGGCATGGGCTGTCTCTGCGTTCGGGCTTCGAATATGAATTTTTTGTCTTCTCGGAAACGCCGCATAGCATCCGTGAGAAAGGCTTTCGAAATCTACGGCCGCTGACCCCGGGCAATTTTGGCTACTCGGTGCTGCGCGCGTCGAGTGAGTCGGAAAAATTTATCGGGCTGATGGAATACTGCAGGGAACTGGATTGCGACCTCGAGAGTCTGCACTGTGAGACAGGACCCGGTGTGTGGGAAGGAGCCCTGAAAGCCGAAGATGGTATCGAAGCCGCCGACCGCGCCAATGTATTCAAAACATTTTCGAAAGTGTTTTTTCAGAAAATGGACTGTGTTGCCACCTTCATGGCGAAGTGGTCCATGGACTATCCTGGACAGAGCGGCCACTACCACTGCAGCCTGCTCGACCCGGATGGCCGCAATCTGTTCTTCGACCCCGACGAACCTCACGCGATGTCCGCGCTACAGTCCCAGGCTGTCGCGGGTCTGCAGAAATATCTGCCGGAACTGCTTGTGCTGCTTGCACCGACGATCAACAGCTACACCCGGCTCGTCAAGGGCGCCTGGGCACCCACCGCAGCTACCTGGGGTGTTGAAAACCGCACGGCCGCTCTACGTGTCATCCCGGCGGGAGCGGCGGGGCAGAGAATCGAGTGTCGCGTTGGTGGTGCGGATGCGAATCCGTATCTTGTGGCGACTGCGGTCTGCGCGGCGATGCTCGGTGGGATCGAGGGCGAACTCCAACTATCCGCGGGTGTTGCGGGCAATGCTTATGATCAACAAGACCAGTTACCTCCCGAGCGCCAGTTTCCGGCTAACTTACGTGCTGCGAGTGAAAGATTTGCGGCCTCCGAATTTGCCCGGCAGATGCTGGGTGCGGAGTTTGTGGAACACTTCGCCATGAGCCGGGATTGGGAGTGCCGGGAATACGAGCGCAATCTCAACAGCTGGCAACTGGAACGCTACTTTGAAATCATTTGAGTCGACGCAGCCGGCGTTGCGCCTGCGGATTGGCATATTGCAGACAGGCAGCGTAGCGGAGGAGTTTCGGGAAGAATTCGGCGACTACCCGGGCATGTTCGTTCGATTGCTCGATTCAGCAAATCGCCAGCGCGCGCAACCGCATGAGCTGACGATTGATTCCTACGTTTCGCAGGACCATGAGTTTCCAGACGTCCAGGCCTACGATGCGTATCTGATCACCGGCAGCCGGCACAGCGTTTACGAAGATTTGCCGTGGATCAAGGCGCTGGTTGAGTTTGTCACTGCGGCCCTGAGCGCGCGACGCAAGATGATCGGCATCTGCTTTGGCCATCAGTTGCTCGCCCATTATTTTGGTGGTGAAACGACTGCAGCAGCCAGCGGTTGGAGTGTTGGCGTTCAGCGCGCCCGACTGCTCTGCGATGAACCCTGGATGGAGCCCGGTGCCGAGGAGGTTGGATTGCTTTCCAGCCACACAGATCAGGTTGTGAAGTTGCCGCAGGACGCTTGCGTGATCGCGAGCAGCGCGCAGTGTCCGAATGCCGGATTTACAATAGGCGATCAGGTGCTCACACTGCAGGGCCATCCGGAGTTCTCAAAAGGCTACTCCGCTGCCCTGATGGAGAAACGCGAGGAACTTCTGGGAGCAGAGACATTTGAACTGGGCATGGCGTCATTGGCTGAGGAGACTCACGAGCAGATCGTTGCAAGCTGGATCCTCAATTTTCTGAGTAAAGAGTCGGCATGATAAGAACCATCCTGTTTGTCTGTGCGTTTTCCCTGGCAGCCAGTGGCTGTGGGGTAAAACTCGTTTACAACAACCTCGATCGCATCGCACGCTGGTCCGTGAGCGACTATCTGCAGATGGACCAGACACAGCGTGCCTATTTCGATGCCGAGGTCGACCGGCTGCTCTACTGGCACCGAACCACGCAACTGCCCCAGTATGCAAATTTTCTCGAATCGCTGGAATCGGTCCTCGGCGACGGCACCGATGAGCAGGAAATTCTGGCCATGATCAACACGATGTTTGGTTGGGGCGACGCCATTGAAACCCGAGGCATGCCGATGGTCATCGAGTTGCTGCTGTCGATGGATGATGAACAAGTTGCGGCTCTCCCGGCGCTGCTTGCGGAAAGCAACCGGGATTTCATGGAAAGCGAGGAAGATGTATCGGTCAACGAGATGCAGGAGGAATGGCAGCGGGAGTTTGTTGACGGCTTCTCCCGGATCACTGGAAAACTCAATCGCGAGCAGAAAAACTACCTGACGGCTCAATCGGTGCGCTACATTCCACAATATGGTCTGTGGGTCGAGTATCGCCAGCGCTGGCAGGCTGAACTGTTGCGCCTGCTGCGTGAAGAGCGCGATGATCCGGCGGAATTCGGCCGGATGTTCGTCGCTCTGAATGAGAGTCGTAAATCCTACTATGGCGCTGAACTCACCGGGGTGTTCACGCACAACGAAGCGTTGTATCAGGAAGCCACGGTTTATCTCATCAACAACCTCAGCGTGAAACAGCAGAATCGGTTTTTCAGTCGCATGAATTCAGTGGCGGAGGATTTTCGTGAACTGGTCGCAGAGGCGCCGGAGCAGGAACCCGCGTCCGGCGGTTGTCTGGTGGCCTGTGGTACCGGGTATTAGCCTTTAGCCTTTTTGCTGTTGCCGGCGAAGTAAAAAGGCTAAAGGCTAATACCCGGTACTAACTGTTAGACGTGGCGGCCTTCGTCGAGCAGCAGCCAGGCGATGAGATAAGTGGCGATCAGCACCTTTGGTAGAAACATTGCGGCGATGATCGCGGCCACTCGGATGAAAGCCGGATCTGTTTCGAAATAGTTAGCCAGGCCTGCGCAGACACCGGCTATCCAGCCGTTTTTCTTATCGAGTGTAAGGCGCGAGCGCAGTCGCTCGAGCGTTGAGTTTGCCATTGATTTTCCCCGTTCGATTTTCAATTCCACCCCGTTTCGGGACCTCGCTCAAGCGCCGAATGCCCAATCGGACACCAGCACGAGTGCGCCCTGGATCGTGTTCGGTGCCGGCATCTCTACGCCGCCCTGCATGGCCTGCGCGAACACGCCAAATGTCAGGAACACGATCGCAAGGAGGACCATCGCCACCAGCGTTGCTCTGGGGTGGCTGAGCCTGGATAGCCTCATGTCGTTGATCATGGTTGATTTGGTCTCGTTTGTGTCTTGATAGTTCATCTGCCTGGCCATTTTCTCGTCTCTGTAGAACATGCATTCCTGCCGGATACGCTTCTGGATTTACTCTTTTGTCTTATCTATTTGCTAGTTAACACTTCAATTGTCGTGCCAACTCTGATTTTGGTTTGAAACCCGTCATTCGGGGCTGTGCGGGGCAGTTGCAGCACAGTGGGGATGCCGTTTGTGGTGGAATTAGCCAATTAATGGTGATCTTCTTCTCACTACCCGTTGCCACAGCCGCCAGGTCGCCAATACTTGCGCTGCCCCGGGTCGTCAGGTTAGATGAGCGGTCCCCGGGGAATGGGCTTGCCGGGCATTGCAGACGGGGGGTGCATGGATTTTCACTTTGCTACGGTTTGGGAACAGATCGCAGATATCCGGGATCAGCGCACGGCATTGATCTGTGATGGTGTGAGCAGGTCGTGGCATGATTTCGATGAACGCGCCGCGCGCCTGGCCCAGGTGCTCAGCGACCACGGTCTGGGTCCTGACAGTAAGGTCGGGCTGTATCTGCACAACCGCAGTGAATACCTCGAAGCGCAATACGCCGCGTTCAAGATTCGTGGCTGCCCAATCAATGTGAATTACCGCTACAAGAGCGATGAGCTTGTGTATCTGCTCGACAATGCGGATGTTGAAGCCGTCGTTTACCAGAGTTGCTATGCCATGCGGATCTGGGAGGTGCGCGACCGACTACCGAAAGTGAAGTTATTCATTCAGGTCGACGACCAGACTGAGACCCTGCTCGATGGTGCAATCGATTTCGATTCCTGTGTTCTCAAAACCGAGCCGATGCCGCGCATCCAGCGCGACCCGGCGGACGTCTACATGCTCTACACCGGTGGCACGACGGGTCTGCCCAAAGGTGTGATGTACCCGGGCGGCGAATTCAGTTACTTCTTCATCGCTGCCGCTGCGCTCGCCCGGCAACTCGAGCCACCGCAATGCGTGGCCGATATACCGGCTTACCTCGATCAGATCACCGATTCGCCAGTGACGTTGCCCGCCTGTCCGCTGATGCATGGTACGGGCATGTGGCTCGGTTGCCTGTCCCCCTTACTTTCGGGGGGTACTGTGGTGATGACGTCGAAACTGGGGCTCGACCCGGATCTCTTGTGCGGGCTTGTTGAAGATCACAATGTCACGGACCTCGTGATAGTCGGTGATGCTTTCGCCAGACCGATACTCGCGGCACTCGATGCTGCCGAGGCGCGTGGCACTGGCTACGACATATCGTCGCTGCGCCGCATCGTTTCCAGCGGTGTGATGTGGAGTGCTGAAATCAAGGAAGGTCTATTGCGCCATCATGACATGGAACTGGCGGACATCATGGGTTCCACCGAAGGAGGTATGGGCAGTTCCACCACGACCCGGAGCAGCACGGTCGCCACGGCAAAATTTCAGTTGAACGATGGTGTCACGGTCATCACGGATGACGGTCGCATCGTAGAGGCAGGGTCGGCTGAAATTGGCAAGCTCGCCACGAGCGGGTTCGTGCCGATTGGTTACTACAAAGACCCGGAGAAATCGGCCGAGACCTTCCGCGAGATCGATGGCGTTCGTTACAGTTTTCCGGGCGACTATGCGACGGTTGAAGCAGACGGTTCCATCACCCTGCTCGGGCGTGGCAGCGCGTGCATCAATACCGCGGGCGAAAAAGTTTTTCCGGAGGAAGTCGAAGAAGCTGTTAAGAAGCATCTGGCAATCAGGGATTGTCTCGTTGTCGGTGTTCCCGATGAACGATTTGGTGAGCGTGTGATTGCAGTGGCTTCCTATCTGGACGACGCTACTTGCGAGGAGTCCGAGCTGGTTGATTTCACTCGCGAGCACCTTGCGGGATACAAGCTGCCAAAACAGGTGGTGTTTGTCGATCACGTCCGACGGGCGGCCAACGGCAAAGCCGATTACAAGTGGGCAAAAAAAACGGCATTGGCCAATATTGGAGAACTCACGTCATGACAGGTCCCTTGTCGGGCATTCGCGTAGTCGATCTCACCAGCATGATCTCAGGCCCGGTGGCAACCATGATGCTGGGTGACCAGGGCGCTGACGTGATCAAAGTTGAACCATTGACCGGTGATCTGGTGCGCATCATGGGTCCCAATCGCGCCGGATTGACGTCTGGTTTCATCTCGGCGAACCGCAGCAAGCGGAGTCTGGCAGTCGACCTCAAAAGCGAACAGGGCATGGCGGTGGTGAAAAAGCTGGTGGCCACGGCGGACGTGTTCGTGCAGAACTTCCGACCAGGTGCCATCGTCAGAATGGGCCTCGGTGAAGACGTCGTCAGGGCGCTGAAGAACGATATCGTTTATGTATCCATCAGCGGCTTTGGCGAAACTGGCCCCTACGCCCACAAGCGGGTTTACGACCCGGTGATCCAGGCGTTGTGCGGTCTTGCAGATATTCAGAAAGATGGCGAGACAGGCCGGCCAAAAATGATTCGTACCATCATTCCCGATAAGACGACATCGGTAACGGCAGCTCAAGCGATCACCGCGGCACTCTTTGCGCGAGAACGCAGCGGCGAAGGCCAGCATGTGAAGCTTGCAATGCTCGATACGATGGTCGCCTACCTGTGGCCGGAAGGTATGGCGGGCTTCACTTTCATTGGTAAGGAAGTAAAAGCGGCCAGGGCACAGTTCGCACAGGATCTTGTTTTCGAAACGACTGACGGATATATCACTGCCGGTGCAGTTTCCGATGCTGAGTGGCAGGGGATGTGCGTCGCACTCGAACACGAAGAGTGGCTGGAAGACGAGCGATTCAAAACAACCAACGGTCGAATCATTAACGTCAAAGAGCGACTGGCCATGACGGCAGAGGTGCTGTTGAGTCGTTCCAGCGCAGAGTGGCTGTTGCGACTCGACCGCGAAGGGGTGCCTTGCGCGCCTGTACTGCAGCGACACGAAGTCTTCGATCACGAACAGATACGAGCTAACGAGATGGTGGAAGAATTCGACCATCCCGTCGCGGGGAGAATCCGGCAACCAAGGCCCGCGGCGCGTTTCGATAAGACACCTGCCGCAATGCAGCGACATGCACCGACCCTTGGCCAACACACGAGAGAACTGCTCGAAGAACTCGGCTTTGATCCGGCGCCTTTGTACGATGCGGGTGTCATCGGCTGACACGATCGTAGCACTCCGGTAGGGAGCTACGAATCGAAAAAAATTTTGCCTGGGAGGAAATGACATGGCTATGCAGCACACGCCGTTGTTGATGTCTAATATTATCGATCGTGGTGCGCGTGTTGCGCCTGGGGAGGAAATCGTTACCGCGACTCAGTCGGGTGTACGCCGACAGACTTATAAAGAGACGCGCGACCGGGCGCATCAACTCGCTCATGCACTCAACGATGTCGGAATAGAAATAGGTGATCGCGTTGGTACCTTCATGTGGAATGGTTCGCGTCATCTTGAGGCATATCACGCGTGTGCTGGAATGGGAGCCGTTCTGCATACCCTCAACATTCGCCTGTCGGATCGTGATCTTGAATACATCATCGAACACGCGCAGGACAAGATCATCATTGCGGACGCCGACGCGCTGCCGTTGCTCGAGAAGCTCAACGGTCGTATGCCCAGCGTGCAACGCATTGTTGTAGCCACCGAAGACGGCTTCGAAGAATGGCAGACGCAACTGCCCGAACCAGTCGACTATGAAGAGTTCATTGCCGGTAAGCCGACGGAATACGAATGGCCGCAGATCGATGAAAATTCACCACTTGGTCTGTGCTACACGAGCGGCACAACGGGTAATCCGAAGGGAGTGGAGTACGAACATCGCTCGCAATATCTCCACACGATGACTCAATGCATGACTGACAGCATGTCGCTGTCTGCGACCGATTGCGTGCTCGGCATCGTCCCCATGTTTCATGCCATGGGATGGGGTGTGCCCTGGAGTGCGCTGATGCTCGGCTGTAAACAGGTCCTGCCGCATCGATTTATGGATCCGGTGAGGTTGCTGGATCTACTGGTCAGCGAAGGCGTCACGCTGTCTTCAGGTGTACCGACGATCTGGCAGGGTGTAAAAACACTCGTCGAAAGTGACCCCAGCCAGTTCGATCTTTCCAAACTCAGTCGCCTGACTTGTGGTGGTAGCGCACCGCCACCTTCTCTGATCCGCTGGTATTGGGACACGCTGGGTGTCGAGATGATTCAAGGTTGGGGCATGACAGAAACATCACCGTTGGCAACGCTTTCCAGACGGCAGATGAAACGCTCGCATCTCGAGCTTGAAGAGGATGCAAAGTTTGCAAACGTTGCGAAGGCGGGACAGCTGATGCCCGGAATCGAACTCGATATTTTCGATGAAGACTTCAATCGCCTGCCACACGATGGTGAAGCGGTCGGCGAAATCCTGATCCGCGGCCCCTGGATCTGTTCTGAGTACTACAACGATCCACAGCCTGAAAAATTCCACGATGGCTGGTTGATTACCGGTGATGTCGGAAAAATCGATGCGGAAGAATATCTGATCATCAGCGACCGCTCGAAGGATCTGGTCAAAAGCGGTGGCGAGTGGATTTCCTCGGTCGACCTGGAAAATCACATAGTCGCGCTCAAAGGTGTTGCACAGGCCTGCGTGGTTGCCCAGCCACATCCGAAATGGGATGAACGTCCCGTTGCGCTGGTGGTGCTCGATGAGGGTGCGGAAGTCTCTAAAGAGGACGTGCTCGAGCACTGCGCGACGGCTTTCGCTAAGTGGCAACTGCCCGATGACGTTCTGTATGTCGACAGCGTGCCGCTGACCTCGACCGGCAAGATGGACAAGAAGGTGGTTCGGGCAGACCTCCATGCCAGAGGCTATCAGTTGCCAGATCTTGCTGGCTGACCGCCTGTTGTAAAAAAATTCAAAGAGGAATACCTGGAAAATGCAGTTCACGAATCGAGTTACCGAGATGCTGGGCGTAGAGACGCCAGTGGTTCAGGCACCCATGGGTTGGATTGCACGCTCGCAGCTTGCCTCCGCCGTTTCTGAAGCGGGCGCGTTCGGTATCATCGAAACCTCTTCCGGCGAGTTGGATGCCGTGCGCGAAGAAATAAAAAAAATGCGCAAACTCACGGACAAACCGTTCGGCGTGAATATCGCTCAAGCTTTTGTTCGCGATCCTGAAATTGTTCGCTTCGTGATCGATCAGGGCGTGAAGTTCGTTACGACTTCGGCTGGTAGTCCGGAGCGCTACACAGAACAGTTGAAATCCGCCGGTTTGACGGTTTTCCACGTGGTTCCTAGTCTTAAGGCTGCGTTGAAAGCGGTCGAGTGTGGCGTTGACGGCCTTGTTGTAGAAGGCGGCGAGGGTGGTGGGTTCAAGAATCCGCGGGAAGTATCGACCATGGTTTTGCTGCCACTGGTTCGTTCGAAGGTGGATGTACCGATCATTGCAGCAGGTGGATTCGTCGACGGCAAATCGATGGCTGCCGCGTTTGCTTTGGGAGCCGAGGGTATTCAACTCGGCACCAGAATGGTGTCTTCACTCGAGTCTCCGGTGCACGAGAACTGGAAAAAAGCGATTATCGAGGCAAAAGAAACGGATACAGTTTTTTTGAACCGCCAGCATTCACCGGCACTACGCGCGTTACGAACAAAGAAAACCAGTCGTCTCGAGAACGAGACCACAACGAACGCGATGACGGAGTTCGAAACTGCGCGTGACCTCTATTTCGGCGGCGATATGGAAGCAAGCATCGCCCTGACAGGGCAGGTGTGTGGGCGCATTGATGAGGTCCGCCCCGTCGCCGATATCATCGCTGATATCAAACAGGAATTTTTCGAGACAATCGATAGCCTGGCCGGTCGCTACCTGGTCTAACGTTCGAACTCCAGTGCCACCCCCATGGGTCCGGGTTCGAAGCTGCCATCTCGATAACGCAGATGGCCGTTCACCCAGGTTGCGCGGACGCGGCTGTGGAGTTCAATGCCGCTGAATGGACTCCAGCCGCACTTGGAGTGGATCTCTGCCGGATCTGTCGACTGAGCCGGGTCGATGACGACCAGGTCGGCATGGTAGCCCTCACGGATAAAACCACGCTCGCGTACGCCGAATAGACGCGCCGGGGCGTGAGCCGTTTTTGCCACGACCTTCTCGATGCTGAACACGCCATTTCTGACATGTTCCAGCAGCGAAACCAGCGCGTGCTGAGTCATCGGCAGACCGGCCGGGGCTTCCAGGTAGGGTCGCGCTTTCTCTTCGATCGTGTGCGGCGCGTGGTCCGTTGCGATCACGTCGATGAGATCGTCATTCACACCCGCCAGCAGTGCCAGGCGGTCCTGCGCCGATTTAATTGCTGGATTGCATTTGATGTCCGCACCTTTCTCCGGATACCAGCTGTCATCAAAAAACAGGTGGTGCACGCAAGCTTCAACGGTGATCTTCTTGGATCCGAGATCGCCTGGCGTGAAGAGATCGAGCTCCCGTGCTGTGGTCAGATGCAACACGTGGAGTCTCGCTCCGTGGCGCTTCGCCAGTGACACGGCAAGAGATGATGATTTGTAGCAGGCTTCGGCAGATCGTATGTGCGGATGTTCGGTGAAGGGAATCTCGTCGCCGTATTTTTTCTTTGCAGCTTCTTCGTTTGCGAGAATTGTGGGCGTGTCTTCGCAATGGGTCGCGATAATTAAATCCGTACCCGCAAAGATGCCATTCAGAGTCTCCTCATTGTCGACGAGCATGTTGCCGGTGCTTGCGCCCATGAACACTTTCACGCCGCAGGCCAGCAGTGGGTCGACTGACTTGATTACCTCGAGATTGTCATTGGTGGCGCCGAAATAGAAGGCGTAGTTCGCAGCCGATCGGTCTGCCGCCCGCACGTGTTTGTCGGCCAATGCGTCGTGGGTAATTGTCAGCGGGTTGCAGTTTGGCATCTCCATGTAACTGGTCGTTCCGCCAGCCAGTGCCGCCATGGATTCGCTGCGGATGTTGCCTTTGTGCTCGAACCCAGGCTCCCGGAAATGCACCTGATCATCGATCATTCCGGGCAGCAGGTAACAACCCTTCGCGTCGTAACTTTCGACCCCGGCGGGAGTTGCCCGGTTGATGCCTGCAATGCGGCCATCGACGACGAGCAGATCGCCCTCGACCGTCGTGCCTTCGTTGACGATTCGGGCGTTCCTGATCTGATATGAAGTGCTCATTGCTATTTACGCAGCTTCAATTCCGCCTCGATTTCCACAGGTACGCCGAACGGCAGTTCCGCCATCCCAACGGCCGACCGGGTGTGGGCGCCGCATTGTGCACCGAACACCTCCAGGATTAACTCCGACGCGCCGTTGATTACCGCTGGCAGATTATTGAAGCCGGGTGCTGCGTTCACCATGCCGAAAAGCTTCAGCCAGCCAGCCACGCGATCGAGATCGCCGAGTTCCTGCTGGAGGGTTGCGAGCATTCCCAGCGCGACGGACTTTGCAGCTGTATAGCCTTCCTCGACGCTCAACTCCGCGCCAACTTTACCCAGTGGCCTGGCCAGCGATCCGTCGGCGGCCAGCGGTACGTGGCCCGCCAGATAGGCGTGCTGACCGTCGATGCGAATGAGCTCGAAAGGCAGGTTGGCAGTCTGCATGGGTTGTGGCAGTACCAGCTCGAGCGATGCGAGTTTCTGCTCGGGTGTCATTTTTCTCCCTCGATTCGTGCTTGTTTCAAGATTCTCTCATGATTCCTTCGTCTTTCCTGTCACGATTCGGCTCGCGGAAGTTTGCAAAAGTGTGAGCCAGTTCCGCTACTTTATCCCAATTACCGGGCTGCGGTGGGGCAGATGTGTGCTGTGTCACACTCATGCGCCGTCTGCTTCCTATACTGAAAAGGATCATCACTTGCGTAGTACCTTGGAGGCGAGTTGTGAAGCAGTATCAACGCATTGGCCTGATTTTTACGGCTACTTTTTTTCTAGCGCTACCAGCGAGCGCAGATACCCTGTTCGGCGTGTATGCCGGTGCCGGCACCTGGCGCCAGGAACTCAATGGCGAGATCGCAACCGGTCCGATTAATATCGATGTGGAAGATGATCTTGCGCTCGACGACGAGCTCAACAACGTCATGTACCTCGCCATCGAGCACCCGCTGCCGTTCGTGCCGAACGTTCGATTGAATTACACCGATCTCTCGTTGTCATGTGACAGCGTGTTGTCTCGCCCGATCGAGTTCAACAACATCGTCTTCAACTTGAGCGAAGCGATCGCGACCGATGTCGATGTGACACAGATAGACCTGGTGCTCTATTACGAGCTTCTGGACAATGTGGTGTCGCTCGATGTTGGCGTTGCAGCCCGCTGGATCGATGGTGAGTTTTCGCTTATGTCGCTTAACCAGACCGCAAGAGCTCAATTCGATGTAGTGATTCCGACTGCGTACGTGAAGGTGCGGGCAGACCTGCCTTTTTCCGGATTCTGGATTGGTGCCGAAATGCAGGCATCGGGCTACAAAGGCAATGATCTGATGGATGCCAACGCGCAGATCGGCTGGGAGTCTCCGCTTCGTCTGGGCGCAGAGCTTGGCTGGCGCACTTTCGATGTCGAGTTCAGCGATCTCGGTGACATCGCCGAGGCTGGTCTCGATATCAGTGGTCCCTACTTCGCTTTCAACTTTCATTTCTGAGTTTACTCCGTCGACGTCACTGCGCCCGTAGTCGTGAGACTACCGGGCGTAGTTTCGTCAGCCCCTTTTTTTCATCGTAACCTTCGCATCGCGTATAATGTCCGGCTATGAGCCGGAAACTCGTACGCAGACTCCTGCAGCGCACTCTGCCCCGTCATTGCCTGATCACCGATCCCGTTGCACTGAAACCTTATGAGACCGATGGCTTAACTGCCATTCGCCAGCCCCCCTGGCTGGTGGCGCTTCCGGAAACTGAATCGCAGGTGGCAGCCGTGCTGCGCATCTGCCGCGAGCACGCCGTTCCGGTTGTACCACGCGGTGCAGGAACCGGTCTCTCCGGCGGCGCGAGACCGGTAGAGGGTGGCGTCGTAGTCGGCCTGTCCCGGCTCAATAAGATACTGGAAGTGGATCTCGATAACTGCGTGGCTTGCCTCCAGCCAGGTGTGAGAAATCTTGCGATCAGCGAAGCCGTTGCCGAGCATGGTCTTTACTACGCCCCGGATCCCTCATCGCAGATCGCCTGTTCGATCGGCGGTAACGTTGCTGAGAATTCCGGCGGTGTGCATTGCCTCAAATACGGCTTGACCGTGCACAATGTCGTCGGCCTAAAGGTGCTCATGATGACCGGAGAAGTACTGCACCTTGGTGGCAGAGGGCAGGAACTGGACGGTTACGACCTGCTGGCGCTGATGTGCGGTTCCGAAGGCATGCTGGGTGTGGTGACGGAAGTCTGGGTGAAACTTCTACCGGTGCCACCGGTAAAAAAAGTGCTGCTTGCTGCATTTGCGCAGGTATCGGCTGCGGCGGCGGCCGTGAGCGAGATCATCACTGCGGGCCTGATACCGGCAGGTCTGGAAATGATGGATCGACTGGCGATACAAGCTGCCGAGGCATACGTCCACGCCGGATATCCGCTGGACGCGCAGGCAATCCTGCTATGCGAACTCGACGGGGTCGCGCAAGAAGTCGAAGCCGATGCTGCTCTGGTTGAGCGCCTGTTGCGGGATCTCGGTGCAATCGATGTGCAGATCGCTGATGATCCTCAGGCACAGGCGCGTCTGTGGCTGGGCCGGAAGGCGGCCTTTCCGGCCGTGGGGCGACTGGCACCCGATTACTACTGCATGGATGGCACCATTCCACGCTATCGTCTGGCCGAGGTGCTGCAGCAGATCGAAAGTCTGTCAGTTGAATACAAACTTAGAGTGGCGAATGTTTTCCATGCAGGTGACGGCAATCTTCATCCTCTGATTCTTTACGACGCCGACATCCCGGGAGAACTCGAGAAAGCCGAGGCCATGGGCGGGCGCATACTCGAACTGTGTGTTGCCGCGGGCGGCACGATCACGGGCGAACACGGGGTCGGGGTTGAGAAACTCGATCAGATGTGTGTCCAGTTCAACAGTGACGAACTCGAACAGTTTGAGCGCTTAAAAGCAGCGTTCGATCCGGCAGGAATTGCCAACCCCGGCAAGGCCATTCCGACGCTAACCCGTTGTGCAGAAATCGGTGGCATGCACGTACACAATGGTAAGTTGCCGTTTCGAAATCTGGAGCGGTTCTAATTGGCAGATCGTGACATCAGTGACGAGCTTCAGGAATCTATCGCACAAGCACGTGACGCCGGTGTTTCCGTGGCGATTGCGGGCAGTGGCAGTAAAGAGTTCCTCGTCCACTCAGATACTGAGACAACCCAGTCCCGCCTGCTCAGCGTTGCCGAACACACCGGCGTGGTTGCTTATCGTCCCGCTGAACTCGTGATCACCGCACGTGCAGGAACACCATTGCGGGAACTTGCAGCGCTACTGGCGCGGGCAAATCAGATGCTGCCGTTCGAGCCACCGCTGTTTCGCGGGATGGGTACGCTGGGTGGGGCGATCGCAAGCGGTCTTGCGGGGTCCGGGAGGCCGTGGCGCGGCAGCGTGCGCGATGCCGTGCTGGGGGTCGTCATGATTAATGGTCTTGGCCAGAAGCTTACGTTCGGCGGACAGGTCATGAAGAACGTCGCTGGCTATGATGTTTCCCGTCTGCAAGTGGGCGCATTTGGTACGTTGGGAGTTCTGTTAGAAATCAGTATTCGCGTGATCCCTAAGCCGGCGAGTGAAATGACTCTGAAACTGGAGCTCGATTGCCTCGAATCCTTGTCAAAAATGCGGGAGTGGGCACGAAAACCTCTACCAATTACGGCAAGCTGCTATCATGACAATATGCTGTATGTTCGATTATCCGGTGCTGAGACAGCGGTGCTTGCAGGTGCAAGTGAAACCGGTGGCGAGATTGCGGGCGATCTGAACTGGTGGGATAAGCTCAACGATCACGATCTGCCGTTCTTTAAAGAACCGGGTTCGCTACTACGCCAGATGTCACCACCGGCACAAGAGCTTGTCAACGATGCCTGCGTGCTTGAGTGGAGCGGTGCGAAGCGCTGGTTCTATGGCGACGAATCCGAATATCATGGTACAGGTACTAAATTATTCGGCGCAGGATTTGCCCAGGTGGCGGTAAGCTCGCCGGCTGCCGATCCCGTGCGCGGCGATGTTCAACGGCGCATCAAACAGGCATTCGATCCAGACAACGTCCTCAACCCGGAGCTCCTCCGTGCAAACGAAGCTGCCTGAAGCGATTGTCGCCACCACCAAGGGACGCCGCGCAGAACAGATCCTGCGAAGCTGTGTCCACTGTGGTTTCTGCAATGCCACCTGCCCGACATATGAGCTGCTCGGGGACGAGCTCGACGGCCCACGCGGGCGGATTTATCTGATCAAAGAGATGCTCGAGGCGCAGAAAGTCGAATCCGTTACCGTCACTCATCTGGATCGCTGCCTGACCTGCAGAGCGTGTGAAACGACCTGTCCCAGTGGTGTGGAATACTCACAATTGCTCGAGATCGCGCGTGACTATGTCAGCAGCAATTACCGGCGCGACCTGCTCGATCGTCTTAAGCGCCTGTGGTTGATTCGCACGGTGCCGTACAAGCGGCGATTCCGGCGCTGGGCGCAACTCGGTCGGGCGATGAGATGGTTTCTTCCCAAGCGATTGCGGGAAATGCTGCCGGTCGCGTCTACGGTAGAAGCACTCCAGGCGACGCCGCCGGTGAGCCCATCCGTGGCGGCCAGTTCCGTGCTGCTGCTCAACGGCTGTGTTCAGCAGGTAACGACCCCGCAGGTGAATGCAGCCCTGCGGGAACTGCTTGCAGCGCGCGGCATAGCCGTGGTTGAACTGGCCGAAGAAGGCTGCTGTGGCGCGCTCGAACTGCACCTGGGAAAGGAGCCGGGTGCGCTTGCAACGATGCGAAACCTGCTTGATACCCTCGCACCCCGGCTTGACGAGGTGGATGCGGTGATCTCCACAGCGAGCGGTTGTGGCATAACGTTGAAAGACTACCCGCGTCTTCTCAAAGATGACGCAACACATGGAAAGCTCGCGCGACGGCTGGGTGACAAGCTACTCGACGTGGGAGAGTACTTGTTGAGCCTGGATTTATCGTGGCGCAAACAAGATGAGGTCCTGGCGGTAGCATTGCACCAACCATGTACGCTGCAACACGGTCAGAAACTGGGTGATGAAGCCAGGCAGTTGCTGCAAAATGCCGGCTACGACCTGGTGGCGGTGCGTGATGAGCATTCGTGTTGCGGATCTGCGGGGACTTATTCCCTGTTGCAGGCTAAGTTGAGCTCACAGTTGCGAGATCGAAAAATCAGTTGCCTGGAGTCGGGACAGCCGGACGTGATCGCGACTTCAAATGTCGGTTGTCACACCCATCTTGCAGTAGCAGCCAGCGTACCCGTTGTGCATTGGATTGAATTACTCCGGTAGTACATTGCTGTGGTGTGCGAGCTGAAAATGATTCGAGGCTGTCAATTCGACTCATCGATGTTCCATAAACGAAAGCTCGAAAGAGGTGGCTGATGCCGCTATTGCCTGAACTGATTGTGACGCCGCGACTGCGGCTGCGGGTGCCCGATGCAGCGGACAGCGGTGAGCTGAACGCCGCTGTGATCGCATCTTTTACCGAGCTTACGCGCTGGCTTCCGTGGGCGCAGGAGCCGCAGACCCTTGCGGAAACAGAAGATTACTGCCGGTCGTCGCGCGAGAAGTGGCTCTCCGACGAGTGCCTGAACCTGTTGCTGGTCACGAAATCCGATGGGGCGATCATCGGCAGTGCCGGCTATCCCAGACTTGACTGGGAGGTGCCCAGTTTCGAGATCGGCTACTGGTGCAGTACCGCGGAGATTGGCAAGGGATATGTATCTGAAGCGACTTATGCCCTTGCTGCGCATGCGTTTTCCCAGTTGTCGGCGGCGCGGGTAGAGCTGCGCGTCGACGATCTCAATGAGCGAAGTTGGCGAGTCGCCCAGAGGCTGGGCTTCCAGTTAGAGGGCTTGCTGCGATCGGACACCCGGGATGCCAATGGTCGCCTGCGAGACACACGGGTCTATGGCGCGGTCGCGCTGCAGGATCTGCGCTCGAGCTAACGCAAACGGACGATTCCCTGACCGCTGAATTCAACCGCGGTAGCTGCGCCAGCGCTCGCGAATTCTACTGGCATCTTCGAGATCCCCCTGCGCGGCCTTGGCATCCGCAATCACCAGCCAGGCATCACGCTGCCAGTCAGTGCGTGTACCGGCCAGAGCGAGTGCTTTGTTGGCGTATTGGATTGCCGCTGTCGGCTGCTGATTGGCTATTTCGAGTTGCGCGAGCTGTACCCACAGATCCGCCCGTCTTGGCTCGATGCGGATGGCCCGTTCCAGATACGCGATGGCCTCTGCCAGTGAACCACCACTGGCAGCGCGCTCGCTCTGCTGCAATAACGCAAGCGTTGCGGTGGCGGTTGCCGGGGATTCGGTCGAGGTTGAAGAGGCGGACTCCGTCGCTGGTTCAGCGTCATCGATTGCAACGCCCGTACAGCCGGCAGCCACAACCAGCAGCCATGCGACTGCAAGCTGGTGGCCATGATGTGTCAGTTGGTTCATTGTCTGGATTGGGGTCTGGATCGCGACCAAGATCGAGAACTGGCACGGATGTGATTTCGCATTGATCGAAAGTTGATACCACAACCGGGTTTGGACTGTAAAACGGCATCGTCAGGCAAGGGGACTTGAATGACCCGCGCACAGGATTGAGCGGCGAGCAGACCGCTCGTGTATTCGACCGTCGCCCAACCGGGTTTATCTGCCTTGGGCAACGCCTCGATGCCAAGCCGCGTCAGGATACGATCCCAGACCTTTAACGCTCCCGCAGCGCCTGTGAGTCCGGTTGGCCGGTTGTCGTCGTAACCCAACCACACAACCACCAGTCTTCGATTGTCATAGCCGACGAACCAGCTGTCGCGATAGTCATCGGAAGTGCCGGTTTTACCGGCGACGCCGAGCTGAGCGTGCTGGGAGGATTTGCCGGTGCCCTCGAGCATGACAATTTCCAGTGCTCTGTTTATTTCCGCTGCGTGGTCCGCGGCGATCCTCTGTTCGAGTTCGAAGCGGTGGTGTGAGACAGGAGCGCCGGATTCATTCAAAACCGCGATTACAGACTTAGGTGGCATGTAAAATCCGCCGCTGGCAAACGTGCCGTAAATGCCGAGAACTTCAATCGGGGTCAGTGATTCGGCGCCGAGCAGCAGAGACGGATATCGATTTGCCGGCGGCTGACCGGTGAGCTCTTCCAGTCTCAGTGCAACCTGGTCAACACCGATGCTGAGTCCAAGATTGACAGTCGCCAGGTTGAGCGAGTCACCCAGCGCTC
>JAPUFN010000139.1 GCA_027293665.1 Gammaproteobacteria bacterium
AACGTCCAGCAGAAGCTCGCCGGCAACCCGTTTGCCCAGGTGCAAAGCTTCTCGGCAACCTCCGGGTTGGGGCAGGCAGAATTGCTGGAAACTCTCGTAGACTGGTTGGTCGGGCAACCCGGTTCAGCGGCGGATTAACGCTCAGTGGGCCTGGTCCCAGTTGTCACCCTGTCCCACATCCACAATCAACGGCACACTGAGTGCTGCAGCCGTGACCATCTGTTCGACAACGCCTGATACAAGCGCTTCTGTATCGTTTTCGGCAACCTCGAATACGAGCTCGTCATGCACCTGCATGATCATCAGCGCATCGAGGCCTGCGCCTGCAAGCCATGCGTCCATGCCGATCATCGCCCGCTTTATGATGTCCGCCGCCGTGCCCTGCATGGGAGCATTGATCGCCGTTCGCTCGGCCGCCTGCCGCCGCTGGGCATGGCGGGCGTTGATCTCGGGCAAATACAGACGGCGACCGAACACCGTTTCAACGTAGCCCTGATCGTGGGCCAGAGCCCGGGTGCGTTCCATGTACTCGTGCACGCCCGGGTAGCGGCCGAAGTAGCGATCGATGTAGTCCTGGGCCAGGGTCCGCGATATGCCAAGCTGACGACCCAGGCCAAAGGCCGACATGCCATAGATCAGCCCGAAATTGATGGCTTTTGCATTGCGCCGCTGGTCATCGCTCACAGCCTCGAGCGTCGTCCCGAAAACCTCTGCGGCTGTTGCCCGATGGATGTCCTGATCGTTGGCAAACGCATCGCGCAAGCCTGCGTCCTGGGAGAGGTGGGCCATGATTCTCAGTTCAATCTGGGAATAGTCTGCGGCTATTATCTTGCGCCCCGGCGGAGCGACGAACGCCTGCCGGATGCGGCGGCCTTCCGCCGTACGAATCGGAATGTTCTGTAGATTGGGATCGCTGGAGGACAGCCTGCCGGTCGCCGCCACCGCCTGATGGTAGGACGTGTGGACGCGGCCCGTCTTCTGGTTGATCTGCAGCGGCAGTTTATCGGTGTAGGTGGATTTGAGCTTCGCCAGGGAGCGGTACTGCAGAATGACCTCAGGCAATTCGTAATCGCGGGCGAGCTCCAGCATCACCGGCTCGGCGGTGGAAGGCTGGCCTTTTGGCGTTTTCTTCAGCACCGGCAGACCGAGTCTTTCGTAGAGGATTTCCTGCAACTGCTTGGGCGAGTCCGGGTTGAACTCGCAACCGGCGAGTTCAAAGGCCTGGCTGCGCAGCGCTTCTATCCGCTCGGCGAGTTCGCGGCTCTGGTCGGCGAGCAGGCCGCCGTCGATCAGCGTTCCTGTGCGCTCCACCCGCGAGAGCACCGGCAGCAGCGGCAGTTCGATTGTCTGGAAGACCTCTACCAGCGAAGGTGTCACGGCGAGGCGGGGCCAGAGCGTTGCGTGCAACTGCAGAGTGACATCCGCATCTTCCGCCGCGTATTCGGTCGCCTGGTCGACGGGCACCTGATCGAAAGTCAGTTGCTTTGCCCCTTTTCCGGCAACGTCTTCGTAGTGGATCGTCTTGCGCTGCAGATATTTTTTTGCCAGATCGTCCATATTGTGGCGGCTGGCAACACTGTCGAGCACATAAGATTCGAGCATCGTGTCGAATTCGATGCCATTGAGGGCAACCCCGTAGCGCGCGAGCACACTCATATCGTATTTAAGGTTCTGACCGACCTTTTTGATTGCCGGATCTTCCAGCAAAGGCGTGAGAGCGGCGAGTGCAGCCGTCAATGAGATCTGCGCCGGTGCTCCCGTATAACCGTGCGCCACCGGCAGATACGCCGCACGGCCCGGCTCAATGCAGAACGAAAACCCGACAAGCTCCGCGTCCATGTAGTTGAGGCTGGTGGTTTCCGTGTCGAATGCAAACAGCGCGCTTGCCCGCAGCTGATCCAGCCAGTCGTTGAGCGCATCGAGCGTGCTGATGCATTCGTAATCGGTAATCGGAGCAGGCTGCACGATTACTTCAGCAGTCGTTGCGCTGGCGCCGTCGTCCAACCAGGTTCGGAATTCGAAGCGCTCGAACAGTTCGCGCAATGCGGACTCATCTGGCGGGGTCGCAACAAGATCACCGATCGCCACATCGAGTTTTACATCGCATTTGATCTGCGTCAGGGAACGCGACAGCGGCAGTTGCTCGAGACTGGCGCGGAGATTTTCGCCGATTTTTCCTTTGATGGTTTCGGCCTGGGCTATCACGGTGTCCAGGTCACCGTATTCCTTGAGCCACTTCGCCGCAGTCTTGGGCCCCACCTTCGGGACACCGGGAATGTTGTCGACGGTGTCACCCATCAAAGCCAGATAATCGACGATCTGTTCCGGTGTGACATCGAACTTCGCTATCACGCCTTCCCGGTCCATGGTGGTTTCGGTCATCGTGTTGACGAGTGAGACGTGCGGCGAGACGAGCTGCGCCATGTCTTTGTCGCCTGTCGAAACCACGGTGTCGCGCTTCTGCGCTGTTGCCTGGGTGGCGAGGGTGCCGATTACATCGTCGGCTTCCACATCGGCAACGATCAGCAGCGGCAGGCCCATGGCACGGATGATGTCGTGGATGGGCTGAATCTGTTCACGCAGGTCGTCCGGCATCGGTGGCCGATTCGCCTTGTAGTCAGCATACAGATCGTTGCGGAACGTCTTGCCTTTGGCGTCGAAAACCACGGCGATAGGACTGCCCTGATAGTCTTTGGCGAGCTTGCGCAACATGGATATCACGCCGCGAATGGCACCGGTCGGATCTCCCGCAGAGGTGGTCAGCTCAGGCATCGCGTGATAGGCCCTGAACAGGTACGAAGACCCATCCACCAATATCAGCGGCGCCCCCACCGATGAATCATCAGCCATCTGTTCTTCACCCCTTTTTTGCGGACAGCCGCGGCGCCTCGGATATTGCGGCGCAATGTGCTTTGCCTTGCCCCGCCGTTTGGTTCACCATTCCCGGGTCGTTAAGCAAGCGCGACCGCATCCCCAGGTGCGTCACAGACAGCGACAATGAGCCGACCATGAACGCTAAGGCGACACTACCACAGCAACCGCGCATCGGCGCACCCGGCAGGCGCCTGCGGCGTCTTAGAGGAAAAGAAAAGGCGCGGCGTCTTATTCGAAAGGCGCGGTGCGTTAAAGGAGAGGCGCTGTGGTCGAGCCTGGCGCTCATGCTGATGGCCCTGGTTGTGAGCACGTCGGTCCGTGCAGCAGATGGCGATATTCGTGGGCCCGATGTCACGATCATCGCCGGTGAAGAGCGCACTATCTACGAGTATCGTCAAGGCGGTGAACTGCGAATGATCAAAATTGTGCCTAACTGGGGCAAGCCTTACTTCCTGGTCCCGCGCGACCGGACCACCGGCTTCGGCGACCTCGAACGCGCCGAGATGTTGCTGCCTTCCTGGGTTCTTTTCGAGTTCTGAGGATTCATGAACGCAATCACACAGCTGGATGTTCTGGATCTGGAAGACACCATCGCCCGCTACGGTGTTGGTGACCTGATCCGCTACTGGCCGGCTGTCAACGGTATAGAAAACAGCAACTACTTTCTGCGGACGACGCAGGACGGCCGCGAGCGTGAGTTTGTCCTCACCATCATAGAGCAGCCGTCAAACTCCGGCGGGGCTTATGTTCCGTTGCTGGATCTGTGCGTGCGCGCCGGCCTGCCTGTGGCAGAAGTTGTCCGGACATTGACCGGACAGTCCTACGACACCTTCAACGGCAAGCCGGTGATCCTGTCACAGCGTTTACCCGGACGCCATGTCTACAATCCCACTCAGCTGCAGGTCGAGGCCCTCGGCCGGTTCACGGCCAGATTTCACAACACGACGGCAAACTGGGACTTCCCCGTGCCGCCTTACCCCCGCGACGGCCGCTGGCTCGCAGAATCCGCGGTCGCCAGTAGACACTATCTGCCGTTCGAGGCCTCGCAATTGCTTGACGAGACGCTGGTGAACGTTTTGTCGTTGCTCGGCCGCGATGATATTCGGCAGCTGCCAACCGGCATCGTTCACGGTGACCTGTTTCGTGACAACCTGCTGTTCAACGAACGCGGGTTAACCGGCGTGCTCGACTTCCACCACGCCGCGCGGGGTTATCTGATCTACGATCTGGCTGTTGCGGCTAACGACTGGTGCACCGATTCGACCGGAGTACTCGATACCGAACGGACCACGGCACTATTGCGCGCATACCATGCGATTCGCCCGGTCACGCCGGCGGAAATTCGTTTTTTTCCGATGTTTGCGTTGTACGCCGCATTGTCGTTCTGGCTGTCACGACTGGCAGTGGCGCTGCGCAGGGACGAGTCCGGTAACGTACGCTGTAACAACCCGGAAGAATTTCAACGCATCGTGCAGCACCACTGCGCCCACTTCTTCTATCTCGATGAGCGTCTGCTGCTGGGTTGAGCGCCTGCGGCTGGGTTAAGCGCCTGCGGCAGGGTTGAACGTTCGCGCCGCGCGCCCTCATAGCGCCCGCAGCAGGAACACCGAAAACCATTGCTTCGGGTCCGTCCAGCACGCGACCTCCATAAGGCCGCCTCGCTGCGCAAGGCAGACGAACTGGCCGCAGCCAATCCGAATTACGTGGTGCCGCAGCAATTCAAGAATCCAGCCAACCCGGAAATCCACCGCAAGACGACGGCGGAAGAAATCTGGCGAGATACGGACGGCCAGATCGACATTTTGGTCAGCGGCGTCGGCACCGGCGGCACAATCACGGGCGTCTCCGAGGTG
>JAPUFN010000014.1 GCA_027293665.1 Gammaproteobacteria bacterium
TGTCTGACGAGGGGCAGTCGGTCGTTGCCCCAGAAGAGCTCATCGTCGATGAGCAGTGTGGGTGTGCCGAATACGCCCTCAGCCACAGCCTTCTGGCAGTTCGCTTCTATTTCAGCCGCACTTGCCGGGTCGCGCAGATGCTCGGTGAATTCTGCCGTGTTCAGGCCCAGTTGTTCAGCGACACCGATCACCACCGCCTCATCGATGGGCCAGGTTCCGCTGCCATATACCTGCACTGCCAGCGCCCAGGAGTAGTCACGCACGCAATCCATGTGGCTTGCGACAACCGCCCCCCGCCCGAGCATGTGCGAGTCTATGACGTGACTGGTGGGTTCGATGAATTCAATCCCGTACAGGTCCGCCCAGGCTTCCGCATCGCGGCGCCGATAATCCCAATCGTATTGCCCGGACTGCGGTGGACCTGCGAACGGATCCACGCCCCGGATGGCACGAATGCGTGCACCGACTACCGGGACCCAGTCGAACATGACGCTCAGGGTAGCTTCGAGGTCGGGGACCTGGCTTAGCGCAAGGTAGGAATAACGACTGCCGGGAGAATAGTAAAATGCGCAGTTGGTTGTGGTACTCATCGCACAATGTTGCTACTGGGCCGGTTCCCGGGCGCGCTGGGTTGCCTGGGCGGCCGCGGTGAAAAACTGCCACTGCAGTTTGGACAGACACCCTTGAACTCCTCGTTCGCACAGGTCGTGCAGAACGTGCATTCATAGGAGCAGATCACCGCATCCGGGCTGTCGATGGCAAGCGACCTGTGGCAATTTTCACAGGCCGGTTTCATCTCGAGCATTTCGTGTCAGTCCTCGTCGTAAGTTTTAAACACGCAGCTCTTTGCAAACTCCGTCACTTCATTGACGCTCCAGTCACTTTTCGACTTCTCGTTCATGGCCTCGCACCAGGCGTTGCTGCCGACTTCCGGGGCGCACGCACCGAGTGCCGCAAAGATCGTAAGGAGCGCTGAAAACTTGCTGGCCGGCAGTTTCCCAGCTCGAAGTGATGGACGATCCTGACGCATTAGGCTTCCGCGGTTACGGGATCAATGATGTTTTTCACAAGACTGATGGTGGTTGCAGGAAAGCCACTGCGCTCGGCATGTTCCTGGATGAGCGCCTCATCATCTGCAATATAGATGCAGAAGGTCTTGTCGCCGGCAACGTAGGAGTGTTCCCACTGGATGTTCTTCTTTTCCGATTTCATCTCGGCGAGTACGCCGTTTGACTGCTGGGACGCCTCTCGCAGTGCGTCGCGCTCTGCCGAGCCGATCTCCGGGATGTCTCGTTCGATTACGTATCGTGGCATTATTTTTATTTCTCCGTGGTCGGAAGTTCTGTATACGCCCATACGCCGCCGCGGTGCAAGTAGTGTCGCTCAGCGCCGCTGGTGCTACCCATCGAACTCCGAGAGATAGCAGGTGATATGTGTCCTACGGTGGTCGGGACAGCCGCGTCAGGAAACGGTCCAGTTGATTCGCAAAAGTCTGAATTTCGACTTTTCCCAGCGGCGGCGGACCGCCCGTAACGATTCCGGTCGAACGCAGCTCCTCCAGCCGATTGCGCCGAGCGAGATGCCGGGAGATGTTTTCCCGGTCGTAAAACGTACCCCGCGGATTCAAAGCGGTTCCGCCAGTCGCGATGACCTCGCCGGCGAGCGGGATATCCGCAGTGATGACGAGATCGCCTGACTGCATTTTTGCAACGATCGTATTATCTGCGACATCGAAACCACCGGGCACCTGGATCGAGTTGATGAACTTGGATTTTGGTACCCGAATGAACTGGTTGGCGACTAGAGTCGTGGTTATTTTGCGGCGCTCGGCGGCGCGGAATACGATCTCTTTGACCGCGTTCGGACAGGCGTCTGCATCCACCCAGATTCGAAATGACTCAGGCGTTGTCATAGGGCCTTCGTTTCAATCGGCGCCAGCCAACCAATTTCATCAGGACTCGCAGGCCGGGGCGGCTTTGCGGCTACACCAGCGACTCGGCCATTTTCGATTCCCGCCGCAGATAACTTTCGAGACCGCCGGGCACCTGCTCGAATATCGCCTGCCATTCATCGGTCGAGAAGACTTCAGCCATGCGCCGGTCACGCTCGGCAGCATCTTGCCAGCGAATAATCCAGGTGATATTAGCGGTGCCGAGTTCGTCGGTCTGAACGCCGAGAACCTCCGGTTCGATATCTGTGTTCAGCCAGAATCCAACCAGGTCGAGCTCCCGCTTCAGATAGGGCAGCGCGTGGTCCGTCGCCCATGCGCGGTAGTCTGCGATACGCTCTGGCGCAAAATGATAGTTTCTGATCTCGTACATGATTCCTCGCAGCTGGTGTTGATTCTGTAACCGTGGCATTCGCTGCACTCGTGGCACACGCCGCAGCGCTGTCACGCAGACGAAGAGCCGCGCGGTCGTCTAGCAGTCTATATTGAACGACCGCAATATTTCACGCAGGTGATTTCCGCCATGCTGCTGGTCGAAAACGACAGCGTTCAGGCCGATGGACTCGGCGGCCTCAACGTTGCTTCTGTTGTCGTCCAGAAAAAGCAGGTTTACCGGGAGAATCTCAAGCCTTCTGGCGACTTCGAGAAAGTACTTGGCGGATGGTTTCATGACGCCAAGATGACAGGAATAGAAGAGATCCTCAAAAAGATCGGTGTAGTGCAGCTCTCGCGACATGTATTCCGCACGGTGACGTTGCTGATTGGTAGCAAGACAGCAACGAACATCCAACGATTCGATTACAGAGATGATCTCAGCACTTGGATCGACCATCGTCCAGATTTCCAGAACCTCTGCCACCGGCAGGTCGATGCCCCACCGTACGAGGACTTCTGAGAGCGCAGTGGAAAATTCAGCCTGCCCGGTCAAACTGGGTTTTTCGGCGGCGAAGATCTCGGCAAGAAACGCAGCGACCCGCTCCGGGTGACCTGCCAGCGCTTCCAGGGCCGGTTGCCACTGGGCTGATGGTCTCTGCACGACCCCATCCGCATCAAACAGTACGGCCTCGATCTTCACCAGCACATCCATCGTTCCGGTACGCAAGATGGGCAAGGTTACGATTGCCCGGCAGAGCGGACAAGTCTCCCCCAATGCCCGCCACTGACCTGGATGTCACACGGTTGCAAAAGCGGCTACCATTGAACGGCGATCGCCGGGGGGGAGGGTCCAGTGTCCGATCACGATTCGACTGTCACGCAGGAACACAGCGGCGGCAAACTGCGCGCCAGAATCACTGAGCCTGTCGAGCTGCTACCTGCGGCGGGCAACGGCTTGCTGGGCAGACGAAGCTTTATCAAAGCTGGACTTGGTGCAGCCGGTGGTATTGGGCTCATGCAGGCAGTACCTGCGTCCGCGGCACGCCCTGGACACATGCGCTCGCCGGGTCCGGGCATGAGCGAATACGGCTCACCGGCGCCCGCCGAAGCAAACGTAAAGCGAATCGGCATAGGCTCACAGCGGGGGACGACGGGCAGTGGTGCTTCGCGCTCACCGCTGGAGCACCTCCATGGCATTGTGACTCCCAGCGGGTTGCATTTCGAACGTCACCACGCAGGTGTTCCCGAGATTGATCCGGCCAGTCACAACATTTTGATCCACGGTCTGGTGAAGCGACCTCTACTTTTCAGTATGGATGCGTTAGCGCGCTATCCCACGGTCTCTCGACTACAGTTTCTGGAGTGTTCCGGCAACAGTGGCACGTTGCTCGCAGCCGAACCGCCTCAGCTCAGCTGCGGCGAACTGCACGGCCTTGTATCCGGCAGTGAATGGGGCGGAGTGCCGTTAGCCGTGTTGCTCGATGAGGCTGGGGTGCTGCCGTCTGCGCGCTGGCTCGTCGCCGAGGGTGCGGATGCGGCAGTGATGAGCAGGAGTGTACCGCTGGCCAAGGCCATGGATGATGCTCTGGTCGCGCTCTACCAGAACGGCGAGCGATTGCGGCCTGAAAACGGTTACCCCGCGCGCCTGTTTCTGCCGGGATGGGAAGGCAACATGAGCGTGAAGTGGCTGCGCCGGATATATGTTACCGCGCAACCGGCGATGACGAAGGATGAAACATCCAAATACTCGGATCTGCAGCCCGACGGATCTTCGTTGCTGTTTACCTTCCCGATGGCTGTCAAATCGGTCATCACGAGCCCGTCACCGGGTCTGGCCATGCAGGGCCCCGGCCTCTATCAGATTTCGGGCATTGCCTGGTCGGGTAGCGGTCGAATCAGGCGGGTCGATGTGTCCGCCGATGGTGGCAAGTCGTGGGTGCAGGCAGCACTGGACGATCTGGTGTTACCCAAATCACTCACCCGGTTCACGTCCGCCTGGCGCTGGGATGGTTCACCGGGTGTGCTTCTGAGCCGGGCAGTGGATGAGACGGGCGCGGTTCAGCCCACGCGTGAATCGCTGATGAGCAATCGTGCAGCCGGTGCTTTCTATCACTACAACGCGATTCAGGCCTGGCGTGTGGGCGAAGCTGGTGAGGTCAACAATGTTTACGTCTAAAACCGTTGGTCTTTCGCTTGCGATCACATTCGCTACGTTTGTCTACGCTGCTGAGTCACCCAATCTCGGTACGCTCGCAAGTGCTGCGGAAATTGCCGCCTACGATCTGACTGTGATGCCCGATGGAACCGGGCTGCCGGTTGGGTCGGGCAGCGTGGCACAGGGCGTGCGACTGTACACTGAGCAGTGTCTTGCCTGCCACGGTACTGAGGGCGAAGGTGGTCTCAATGACAGGCTTGCGGGCGGCCATGGTTCGCTCGCCACTCCTGCCCCGGTGAAAACGATCGGCAGTTTCTGGCCATACGCGACCACCCTGTTCGACTACATCCGTCGCGCGATGCCCTACACGGAGCCCGGGTCGCTCAGTAGTGATGAGATCTACTCGCTTACCGCCTACCTGCTCTACATCAACGGCGTAGTTGACGACGAGGCTGTTATGGACGCTCGCGTCCTGCCCGAAGTCGTGATGCCCAATGGAGACAACTTCGTCTGGGCTTACGAGCCCTGAAAACAGGCCTGGACACACGCCTGAACACAGGGTCTGAGCATCGGCTCTGATCACAAACCTGTTGGGGGCATTTGGCATGCACGTCGTCATCGCGCAGATGAGTCACGAAACGAACACGTTTTCTCCAGTAGTCACCGATCTTGCGCGTTTCTCCGGCGGTAGGGACAAGCCGCTGGAAGGTCCGGCGGCTGAGCGGGTCTATGCGGGTACTGCGAGCTGCATGGGCGGCTACCTGCAGGCGGCAGCGGAATTCGGAGTCGACGTGACTATCCCCGTTGTCGCCGGTGCGCAACCTTCAGGGCCGGTGGAGGACGCTGCGTACGAGTACATCACAGGCAAGATCGTGGCCGCGGCGCAAAACGGCTGTGATGCGATGCTGCTGGATCTGCATGGTGCCATGGTGACCCGCTCGCACGAGGATGGCGAAGGCGAACTGCTGCGGCGTATCCGGGCGGTCACCCCGGATATTCCCATTGCGGTGGCCCTCGATATGCACGCGAATCTATACCCGGC
>JAPUFN010000140.1 GCA_027293665.1 Gammaproteobacteria bacterium
TCTGGACGTCATCATGATCGCGCCGAAAGGACCCGGCCACACGGTGCGCTCGACCTATGTCGAGGGTGGCGGTGTACCCAGCCTGATAGCGGTGTTCCAGGACCCAAGCGGCCAGGCAAAAAATACCGCGATGTCCTACGCCTCCGCCAATGGTGGCGGTCGTGCCGGAATCATCGAAACCACGTTTCGCGAAGAGACGGAAACCGACCTTTTCGGCGAGCAGGCCGTACTCTGCGGAGGTGCTGCAGCGCTGGTGACGGCAGGATTTGAGACGCTGGTGGAAGCAGGCTATGCACCGGAAATGGCATACTTCGAATGTCTTCATGAGCTCAAGCTCATCGTCGATTTTTTCTACGAAGGTGGTATCACCAATATGTGGTACACGGTGTCCAACACCGCAGAATACGGCGGCTTGACGCGCGGTGCGCGGCTCGTGACCGATGAGACGAAGGCCGAGATGAAGCGGATCCTCACGGAGATACAGACCGGCCGGTTCGCAAAGGAGTTCGTAGCTGAGTACCAGGCGGGTGCTCCAAGCATCAAGGCCATGCGCCGTATCAGTCAAAACCACCAGATTGAGCAGGTCGGCGAACGATTGCGTGCAATGATGCCCTGGATTCAGGAAAATCGTCTCGTCGACAAGGACAAAAACTGAGGCCTCCTCGAGAGCGGGTAAATGGGCGAAGGTGACAATCAACAACTCCATGCCGTGAACGACGACGACGACGGCGCAAAAGTTGAGTCGACCAAGCAGCGTCGACGCGGCATCTATCTGTTGCCGAATTTCATCACGACGGCTGCTCTGTTTGCCGGTTTCTACGCGATCGTTGCGGGTATGAACGGTAATTTTATTGCCGCGTCGATGGCGATTTTCGCTGCGGGATTGCTGGATACAGCCGATGGTCGGGTCGCGCGCTGGACGCGCACGGAAAGTCAGTTTGGTGCCGAGTACGATAGCCTGTCGGACATGGTGGCGTTCGGTGTGGCTCCAGCACTCGTTGCCTTTTCCTGGGGACTGGACACCCTCGGCCAGATCGGCTGGGTTGTAACGTTTGTTTATATGGCCTGTACGGCGCTGCGCCTTGCACGCTTCAACACCAAAGGTGACAACAAGACGTTCACCGGGCTCGCAAGTCCTGCGGCCGCTGGCATCATTGCTTTCAGCATCTGGACCTGGGCCGATTCGGGCCTCGGCCCGCCATCCGTCGGTGCTGCGGCCGCGATGGCCGTCCTGGTTGTCGGGGCTGCTTTGCTGATGGTTTCCAATATCGTGTACTTTTCGCCGAAAGTGCTGGATCTGAAAGGTCGGGTGCCCTTTGTCACCCTCGTGCTTGTAGTTCTGGTATTCGCCGTCATGCTGGTCGATCCACCCAGGGTGCTGTTGCTGATGGCGATTACCTATGCATTGTCCGGGCCGGCGCAGATGCTCTGGCGCAAAGTTGCCGAGAAACGCAACACGTCATCGGCCGATCCGGATCGTTGAGGGGAACTCGCGTTAGGGAACGCGTCGCAGTATCAACGTTCTAACAGGCAGCTGTAGCAGTCAGATCACAAGGAGCTAATCGTGTTGATTCGCCAGAAACCGGATATCCCGAGCTATGAGATCACCTCGGAGTCGCATTATCTCAACAGGCGATCTTTCGTTGCGGGCGCGGCTGCCGGGGTGGCATTGCTTGGCGCCGGACAGGCACTGGGGAGCATCGGCTACGCTGGCGTGGAGCTCGGCGGTGAGGTGACCCCCGAATCGATTGTGACCAGCCACAACAACTTCTACGAGTTCGGTACCGGTAAATCGGATCCCTCGGAGCACGCTCACCAGCTCACCACGAGCCCCTGGAAAGTCAAAGTCAGTGGCGCGGCGGCCAAAACGGGTGACTTCGACTACGAAGACATCATCAAAGGGTTCACGCCGGAAGAACGCATCTACCGCTTTCGCTGTGTGGAGGCCTGGTCGATGGTGGTGCCCTGGCTCGGCATTCCACTGAAGGACATACTTGCCTGGTTCGAGCCGACCAGCAAAGCGAAGTACGTCGAGTTCACGACTCTGTATCGGCCCCGGGAAATGCCCGGTCAACGCAGTTACTTCAGCAGCATTGACTGGCCTTATGTGGAAGGCCTGCGGCTCGATGAAGCCTACCATCCGCTGTCGATCATGGCAGTCGGCGTTTACGGCAAGGCTCTGCCGAATCAGAACGGCGCGCCGTGGCGGCTGATCGTGCCATGGAAGTATGGCTTTAAGAGCATAAAATCGATCGTGAAGATCCGCTTTACCGAGCGCGAACCGAAGAACAGCTGGCAGGTGATCGCTCCGCGCGAGTACGGTTTCTTTGCTAACGTCAACCCGGCTGTCAGCCATCCACGCTGGAGCCAGGCGAGCGAACGCCGCCTGCCCAGTACGTTGTTCAACGAAAATCGAATGCCCACGTTACCGTTCAACGGCTACGCCGAGCAGGTTGCGTCTTTGTATTCAGGCATGGACCTTTCCCGCCATTTTTGATAGCGCCTTTATTAGTAGTGCGGCGTTTGATCGTGCCGCGAAGCCGGTTCTGTTTGTCCTGCTGAGCCTGCCACTTGGCTGGTTGGCTTTCGCCATCCTCGGCGAGCTGAATGCGCCAGGCAGCCGCCTGGGCGCTGACCCGGCAGTAGAGGTTGTGCGCTTTCTCGGTGAGTGGTCGATCAGGCTGCTGCTTCTGACCCTGTCAGTTTCGAGCGTGCGACGAATTGCGCGTTTTCCGAAGGTGCTTCAGCTGCGTCGTATGATCGGCCTGTTCGCGTTCAGCTATGTCGTGTGTCACTTTACGGCTTATCTTGGATTCCTTGCCGGGTTCGACCTGGTGCTCATCGAAGAGGACCTGGTTGAGCGAACTTACATCACCGTTGGCTTTACGGGTTTGCTTCTGCTCATACCGCTGGCTGTTACTTCCACCAATGGTTGGCGGCGCCGGCTTGGCACTACCTGGCGTAAACTCCACAGGGCGATTTATCTCATCGTCCCGTTGGGCTTGGTGCATCTGCTGTGGCTGACGAAAGATCAATATGGTGAAGTTGTCCTCTACAGCCTGATCTTCGTGGTTCTGATGCTGGAGCGAGTTGTCAACCGTCGCAAAGCACGTTAGGCAACACACGTTCACGCCATCATCTGTTTGATTTTTTCGCCGCTTGCGCTTGCCAGGTCGCGCAGGCAGCGTTCGCTGTCTTCCCACCCAATGCAGGCATCCGTGACACTCTGACCGTACAACATCGTGTCCGGCTGCGTGATGCGTTGACTGCCTTCCACCAGATTGCTTTCGATCATCACGCCGAAAATTCGCCGCTCCCCTTTGCTGAGCTGTTTGCAGATATCTTTACAGACATTGATCTGCTTGCGAT
>JAPUFN010000141.1 GCA_027293665.1 Gammaproteobacteria bacterium
TCGAGCTCCCATCCGCCAGCAGCACGTCCTCTGTTGCTTCACAGCCTCCGAGAAAGACCACGCCTGCGAGGGCGGCGAGCAGAAATATTCTGTGTGTGAATCTCACTCAAACACCTCCTTTAAGCACCCCCGAAAACCGAATCTAACGACATCGTCATCTGATTGGAGCCAAACTGCACCAGCGATTTGAGCGGCTCGACGACATTTTCCATGCCATCGACCAGATCCAGGCGAGCGCGGTCCAATCCATCGGGCAATTCCTGATACAGGTCCCACAGGGTGAGGCTTTTCAGGCTGCGCCCGAGGAGCCAGCGATCATCTTCGATCATAGTCAACAAGCGCATGTCCTGCAGTACGTCGAATACCCGCTCACGCTCCACCGGCGTCATTGGCACCTGAGTTTTGATTGTCCTGTCTGTCACACTTTCCCCGGCTAGATGCGCCGCATAGAGAATTTTCAGCACTCTGGAACATTTGATCAGCAGAGGCTCTGCTTGCCCTGCGTCGCTATCAGGCTCCAGAGATAGCGTGTGGACGAAAATCGCACCGCTGAGGACCAACACCCAGACTAAATACATCCAGGCAAGAAAGAAGGGCACTGCCGCGAAGGTGCCATAGATAGACGTAAAACTTGTGTTGCTGACCGCCCAGTTGAAGAGGATTTTTGCACCTTCGAATGACAGCATGGTCAGCATTCCGCCAAGCAGCGCGTGGCGAAACGGCACGCGACAGTTCGGCACCGCAAAATAGAGAACCGTAAATCCTGCCCAGGTGAGCGTCACCGGCAAGTACCCGAGCAGTAGATTGCCAATGCCGAACACGTCCAGATCGGAGACCAGCGGCAGTGAGACGAGATACAGGCTGATCAGAAATCCGGCTCCAATCGAGGGCGGACCCAGCGAAAGAACGCCCCAGTAGAGGAGAAATCTCTGCAGTCCTCGCCGCGGTTCGGCGACACGCCAGATCGTGTTGAACGTTTTCTCCACCGTGACCAGCAATAAAAAGGTAGTGACAAAAAGGAATACAAAACCGAGCCAGGTGAGACCACGTGCCCGCTCGGAAAATTCCACCAGTTTTTCCTGTACGAGCGCGCTGCTGTCCGGCACGAAATTGCTGAAGACAAACTCCTGAATGCGCTCGCCGACTCCTTCGAATGCCGGCAGGACCGAGAACATGGCATAAGCCACTGTCATCATCGGTACGACGGCGAAAAGCGTGGTATAGGTCAGCGCGCCTGCGCGCGTCGGCAGGTCGTTTGCGAGAAATTGCTGCCACATCTGCAGCAGGTACCAGCGTATCAAACTCCACGCGGCATCCAATTTAGTCTGCCCACCTGCCTTTTCTGTCACGGAATCCCTAAAATATCCGGCATCGAGTTCATTTGCATTAATGCATTATAGTCACCATGAGCGAAGTCACCATCTATCACAATCCAAGCTGTTCGAAATCGCGCGAGACCCTTGCGCTGCTCGCAGAAAAAGGCGTCCAGCCCAGAGTTGTCTGCTATCTCGATACGCCGCCCTCAGTAACCGAACTACGCAATCTTCTCCAACTGCTCGGCGCTGACGCTCGCAGCCTGCTGCGAACGAAAGAAGCCCCGTATGCCGAGCTCAACCTGGAAGACGCAGCCATTTCGGAGGACGATATTCTGCAGGCGATCAGCACGAACCCCATTCTGCTCGAACGCCCCATCGTCGTGCGCGCCGATCGCGCCGTTATCGGTCGGCCTCCCGCAAACGTGCTCGATCTACTTTGATGCCGAGCGAACGTAATGCCATGCAGCCGTACATTCTGATCGTCTACTACAGTCGAACGGGCGGCACTGCCAATCTCGCTCGATTCATTGCCCGCGGCGTTGCAAGCGACGGCCGGTTTGAGGCGAGAGTGCGCACAGTGCCGGTCGTATCCGCAGACACCGATCGGACTCTTCCGGCCATTCCGGAAGAAGGTGCCATTTACTGCGACAAGGAGGATCTTGCCAATTGCAGCGGTCTGGCGCTCGGCTCGCCGACCCGGTTCGGCAACATGGCCGCGCCGCTGAAGTATTTCCTGGACTCCACCGGAGATCTCTGGCTGCAGCACACGCTCGTGGGTAAACCAGCTGCCGTCTTCTGCTCTTCCGGCTCGCAGCACGGCGGTCAGGAAAGCACACTGCTTTCCATGATGCTGCCGCTGCTGCATCACGGCATGCTGATCCTCGGCCTGCCCTACAGCGAAAGCGCGCTCAACACCACGGCAGATGGCGGCGGACCCTATGGTGCAAGCCACGTCTCCGGGGTCGACGGTCACGCTGGACTGAGCGCCGACGAACAAACGCTCGCGCAGGCGTTAGGTCGTTGGTTGGCAGAAACTGCCGGTCAGTTGGGAGAAACTGCCGGTCGGTTAGCAGAAACATGAAAGGGCTGCAGTTTCTCTGCCTGCTCACGCTTGCCTCGCTGTTCGCGCTCACCGGTCTGCGCCAGTTTTTTCTGGAACCGCTCACGAGCAATTCTTCCAACATCATCTGGTTTGCGATCCAGGTAACGCCACTGCTGCTCGTCCTGCCGGGACTTCTGCGACTCAACTACCTCACCTACGTACTGACAACGCTTGTCAGCATGCTTTATTTCGTCCATGGCGTTCTGCTCGTCGCCACACCGGAGCTTAGAAATTTTGGTCTGTGGGAGGTCGCTTTTGCAATCGGCTTGATCGCCGCTGCGTCGTTTGGGGCAAAAAAACTAGTACCGGGTATTAGCCTTTAGCCTTTTAATCGGGCTGCTGGCGAACTAAAAGGCTAAAGGCTAATACCCGGTACTAATGGATGACGGGCGGCGCTTGGTCAGCTCGCTGCAATTCCTCATCGACGCTCTGCACGGCATAGCGCCGCGTTGTAATCTCACCGGCGACGACGTCTGGTAGCTCCCGCAGGAACTCATCGATATGGTTGGTCTGAAAATGTCCCATCAGCGCATCCATGCTCTCCCACTCCTGGAACAACATCAGCGTGTTGGGATCCGACAGTCCGATGTAGAAGTCGTATGAAATACAACCCGGTTCGAGCTTGGTAGCTTCTGTCATTCGACGCGCTAATTCGAGCGCACGCTCGCGCTTTTCCGGCCGGATCGGAATGATGCCGTGAACGATGATCATCCTACGTCCTGCATTTGTCTTTCTATCATCCTTCCTGTCATCACATCACACCCTGTTCTTTTAGAATAGCTGCAATTTCCGGCAATGCTGCAGTGTCCTCAATGGTGGAAGGTACGGTATACGGCAGCCCGTCGATCATCTTCCGCAACACCTGGCGGAGAATCTTGCCCGACCGCGTTTTTGGCAGGCGCTTTACCACCACAGCACGTTTAAAGTTGGCGAAAGCACCAATCCTCTTACGCACCATAGCAACCAGCTCGGCTTCGAGTTCACTGCCTTCAATGTTGACTCCGTCTTTCAACAGCAACAGTCCGATCGGTACCTGTCCCTTGTCTGTATCCGCAATCCCAACCACCGTGCATTCAGCGATTGCGGGATGTCCCGCTACTACCTCCTCGAGTTCACCTGTCGACATTCGGTGGCCCGCAACGTTGATGACATCATCGATCCGGCCCATGATGTAGACATAGCCGTCTTCGTCGCGGTAACCGCCGTCTCCCGTGAGATAAAACCCCTCGTACTGCGACCAGTACGCCTCGAGGTACCGTGGATGATCCTGCCAGATAGTCGGTAGTGCGCCCGGTGGCAGCGGTCCTTTCAACACCACGGCACCTTCCTGGCCCGGCCCGAGTTCCTCACCGTGTTCATCGAAAATCCGCAGGTCGTAGCCGGGTACCGGCAAAGTCGGCGATCCGGCTTTGGTCTCCATGAGCTCGATACCCACCATATTCGCGCAGATCGACCAACCCGTTTCGGTCTGCCACCAATGGTCGATGACCGGAATCTGCAAATTGTCGCGCAGCCAGTGGTAAGTGGGAGGATCCAGCCGTTCACCCGCAACAAACTGGTATTTGAGCGAAGAAATATCGTACTGCTGCTTG
>JAPUFN010000142.1 GCA_027293665.1 Gammaproteobacteria bacterium
GCGGGCCAGTGGTGGCCAGCGCCTGCGGCGTTTGTGGCATAGCCGCGGCCAGTTCGGCGACGATGTCTGCCGGTTCAACCATGCGCCCGGGCCCCACTTCACCGCAGGCCTGATCGCCGCTGGCGGGGCCGATGACGCCTACCCCGTCAGCGAGCAATGTCGCGATGTTGCGTTGCGTGGCAGCTGCCTGCCACATGACCTGGTTCATCGCCGGTGCGATGTACAGCGGGCTCTCGCCTGCCAGGCATACTGCAGTGAGCAGATCGTCGGCCCGGCCGCTGGCAAGCCGGCTCAGGATGTCGGCCGTTGCCGGTGCAATCAGCGTCAGATCCGCCCAGCGGGCGAGCTCGATATGGCCCATCGACGCTTCTGCCGCGGGGTCCCACAAGGTATCACGCACCGCACTGCCGGCAACCGCCTGCAGGCTGGTCGGCGTCACGAAGTGTCTGGCGCTGTGCGTCATGACCACTTGTACTACAGCGCCGGCCTGCCGCAACAGACGCACAAGCTGCGGTGTTTTATACGCAGCGATCCCGCCTGAAATGCCGAGTAGGATCCGTTTGTTTTCCAATGGACTGGCTTGCCAATCACTCATGGGGCGCGATTCTAGCACGCAGATTGCCGATCAACCGAGGTCGCGACTCTTGGCTCTGGGGGCGGATTGTCTGACAGATGCCGAGCTGCTGGCGGTGTGCCTGGGCACAGGTAAGGCGGGTGTCAACGCCCTCCAGCTCGCCCGGGAGTTGCTGGATCACTTCGGCACGATCGCCGGTCTGCTCGATGCGGAAGTGGACGTTCTCCTGGCGTGGCCGGGCCTGGGCCCGGCCAAAGTCGCCATTCTGAAGGCCAGCGCTACCCTCACGGAGCGCTGTGGGCTTGCGCGACTCAGTGCAGGTCCGCTGTTGACACGCTCGGATGCCGTCCGCGGCTATCTGCGAGCCAAGCTCGGCCGCGCCGAACGCGAAATATTTGCCTGCCTTTTCCTGGACTCCCGGCACCACCTGCTGGCGTATGAAGCGCTCTTTTACGGCACTCTGGATCGAGCGTCAGTGCATCCACGGGAGATTCTGCGACGGGCATTGGCGTTGAACGCCGGTGCGGTCATTTTCGCGCACAATCACCCGTCCGGTGTAGCGGAGCCCTCGGCGAGTGACATTGAACTCACCAGCAACCTCAAGGCGCTCCTGGAGCAGATCGATGTCCGGGTGCTCGATCATCTGGTGGTCGGGCGTGGCTCGGAAGTCTCATTTGCCGAGCGGGGACTGCTCTGATCCGGCCCCGGGCCGGGCGTGAATGTGATTTCCGCTCCAGCGAACGTGGGTAGTGTCCGTCTGCGCTGGGACGCAGATGCGTACGGGCTTGTTCCGCGGCATGCACTGGTGTATAAACTCGCCTCGTTTTTTCTGGTTGAGCAACATGTCGCAAGTCTGTCAGGTGACCGGCAAGCGCCCAATGTCGGGTAATAACGTCAGCCATGCGAACAATCGGACGCGCCGCCGCTTTTCGCCCAATCTGCACGCACATCGATTCTGGGTCGAAAGTGAAAATCGCTTCGTTCGGTTGAAGGTCTCCGCTCATGGCATGCGGATCATCGACAAGAACGGCATCGATTCCGTGCTCGCCGATATGCGCAAGCGCGGCGTAAAGGTCTGAATCGCTCGTAACCGCACAGGAATTCATCATGCGAGAGAAAATCAAATTGGTTTCCAGTGCCGGCACAGGCCACTACTACACGACGGATAAGAACAAACGCAGCACGCCGGACAAGCTGGCAATGAAAAAGTACGATCCGGTGGTCCGCAAACACGTCATCTACACGGAAGCGAAGATCAAGTAGGGTTCGCCGTGGCGCCCGCGATCGCCGAACTCCCCACGTGCCGGAACTGCCGGAAGTCGAAACCACCCGCCGCGGCATTGCGCCGCTGGTGGAAGGTGTCCGGATCGAAGAGATAATTGTCAGAAATCCGAACCTGAGATGGCCGGTCGAGCTGCCCGCTGAGGTTGCCGGACAGACAATCGAGCGAATTTCACGGCGCGCAAAGTATCTGATCTTCGAGTTACAGCACGGCAGTCTGATCGTCCATCTGGGCATGTCGGGAAATCTGCGGGTCGTGGCCGCGGGTGCCGCCTACCGTAAGCACGATCACGTGGCCTGGCGGCTTGCCAGTGGCAGCGAGCTGCGCTTGCACGACCCGCGACGCTTCGGCAGCGTTCACTGGCATGCTGGGGAGCCGCTGAGCCACTGGCTACTGGCGGATCTGGGCGTGGAGCCGTTGGGCAACGAGTTCAACGGCGCCTACCTCAGGGCGCAGGCGGGCAAACGCCGGGCGCCGGTCAAAAATTTCATCATGGATGCCCGGGTTGTCGTCGGAGTTGGCAACATATATGCCAATGAGGCATTGTTTCTTGCCGGAATCCGACCCTCAGTGCGGGTAAATCGGTTGTCCCGTGCTGCCTGGGAGCGCCTGGCGCAGGCCGTGCGCGAGGTTCTGCTCGAAGCCATCCGGCTGGGCGGCACCACCCTGCGGGATTTTGTCAAACAGGATGGCAATCCCGGGTATTTCCAACAGTCACTCAACGTCTATGGCCGGCAGGGCGAGCCTTGCCGGCGTTGTGCGACGCTGCTGACAGGTTGCCGTATCGGCCAGCGCGCGACGACCTACTGCCGAAGTTGTCAACAAAATTGAGATTTTCCCCGCTGATGGGTGCTAAGGTTCCGTGATAGCAAGGGAGGATGCGCTATGAAATTCATCAACAGACTGCTCGCTGTGCTGGTTTTGACCTGCATCATCAGTGTGCCTGCCATGGCAGGCCCCGAAGGCGCGCCAAGCGCGGAAGCAGTCGCCATCGATATCATCGTTGCCAGGCCGCTGGGGGTTGTGATTACTGGAGTGGGTGCAGCACTTTTCATCGTCAGCCTGCCGTTTTCACTATTAGGCGGCAATGTCGGAGAAGCAGGAAAAGCACTGGTGGGCGGTCCGGCCAAGGAAACGTTTATGCGCTGTCTGGGCTGCAGCCGCGACCGCAGCGGCAGCTATACGAACTGATAGCCGCGCTACTGTTTGAAGGCGTCTACCACCGCTGGGTGGACGAAATCGGCAATATCGCCGCCCAGCGACGCAATTTCGCGCACCAGGGTCGATGAGATGAACGAGCATTCCTTGTTCGTCGGCAGAAACACATACTCAATCCCAGGATCGAGTGACTGATTCATTTCAGCCATCTGAAATTCGTAGTCGAAGTCGGTCACGGTGCGCAGGCCCCGGAGAATAAAGCGTGTGTTCTGGCTGCGCACGTAGTCCACCAGCAGGGTGTTGAAGCCTTGTACCGACACCTTGTCCCCGAACTGCGACAGGACCTTGCGGCATAGTTCGATGCGATCGGCGAGGTCGACTTCCGGGTCTTTTTGCGCCGAGGTACCAATTGCCAGAATCACGTGGTCAAACAGGCTCAGCGCCCGGTTCACGAGATCGGTGTGGCCGTTGGTGATTGGGTTGAACGAACCCGGATACACCACAGTTTTCATGAAATGCCCCCCAATAAAAGCCGCGCGATGGTATCTGCCCGATCAATCCGTGGCAAGGAGGCCGAAGCGACAGTCGCCCGCTGTGGCTTCTTTGATCAGCCGTGATGACTCGGGCAGGGCTTCGCGCCGTGGGCCTTCCACATAGACCCGGCCACGTGGCCGCAAGCGGGATTCCGTGAGCAGCAGATCCAGAAGTCCGCAGGTGCTGGCAGCGAACGGCGGATCAAAAAATACGATATCCCAGGCGCCGCGGTCCCGCCCGAGAAACTGCCGGGCGTCAACGCAGTGGACGCTTGCCTGCTCGATCCCCAGAAGAGCGATATTCGATTTAATTGCGCTTGCCGCTTTGCGATTTCGTTCGACATAGGTAACCTCAGCCGCACCTCGGGACAGCGCTTCGAACCCCAGCGCGCCACTGCCGGCAAACAGATCCAGACAACGCGCGCCGTCGATGTTGGCAGCGAGCCAGTTGAACAGGGTCTCACGGACGCGGCCGAGTGTAGGCCGCAAGTCGGGGATGTCGGGAAAGCGGAGCTTTCGTCCCTTGAAACGACCACCGATAATGCGTATTTCGTTGTTAGCCATCTGTGCGCATACCAGCCGTCGGCTGAAAAATCGGGTTCGGCCCGGTCATGCCATGGTGGGGCCGGCTACTTGAGTACACAAGATCTGTGAACGAACAAAACGAAGGCGAAAATGCACCCCAGGGGAATTTCTGGCGGCGCCTTAAATCCGGACTTGGCAAAACCCGCACGCAACTGGCGGCCGGCGTCGGCAACCTTCTGCTCGGCGAAAAAGAGATTGATGAAGCGGTGCTCGAGGAGCTGGAGACTGCGCTTCTGCTCACCGATGTCGGGATTGATGCAACTCGCGAGATCATGCAAGCCTTGACGGCGCAAGTCCGCCGCAAGGTGCTGAATGACACCACAGCGCTCCACGGTGCGTTGTCGGTCTTGTTGAAGGAGATGCTGCAGCCGCTTGCAACACCCCTTGTCGTAAGCGAAGAGCAGCGCCCTTTCGTCATCTTTTTCGTTGGCGTCAACGGGGTTGGAAAAACGACGACTATCGGCAAGCTGGCAAAGCTCCTGCAAAGCCAGGGTTTGAGTGTGTTGCTCGCAGCCGGAGATACGTTCCGGGCTGCCGCGGTCGAGCAGCTGCAGGTCTGGGGAGAGCGCAATCAAGTGGCTGTGATCGCACAACAGTCCGGTGCCGACAGCGCCTCGGTGATCTACGACGCGCTGCAGGCCGCGCAGGCGCGCAATATTGATGTGTTGATCGCCGATACGGCCGGGCGCATGCACAACAAGGACAATCTTATGGAGGAGTTGAAAAAGGTGCTGCGGGTTATGGGCAAACTTGACGCAACAGCCCCCCATGAGGTGATGCTGGTTGTAGACGCGGGAACCGGCCAGAATGCGCTGGCACAAGCCAGTCACTTTGGTGAGGCGGTGGGCGTTAGCGGCATTACCCTGACCAAGATGGATGGCACCGCCAAGGGTGGGATCATTTTTGCCATTGCCCGCAAACTGGGACTGCCCATCCGTTTTATTGGCTTTGGGGAGACCGCCGCTGATTTGCGCCCCTTTGTGGCCGCAGATTTTGTAAGCGCTCTTTTTTCCGCTCGCGAGAAAACATGATCAAGTTTGACCGGGTTACCAAGCGGTACCCCGGGGGGCGCGATGCCCTGCGCGAAGTCAGCTTCACCATTGAGCAGGATGAAATGGTGTTCCTCACCGGCCACAGCGG
>JAPUFN010000143.1 GCA_027293665.1 Gammaproteobacteria bacterium
TGTAACCTGCTGCGCGAAGCGGGAAAAATTGAACCCCGTTACTTTCCCGAAGCGCGACCCGTGCAGGCCGAAGCGGTGTCCACGTACCGCGCCGTTGGATTTTGCGAAACGACCGGCTGCCCCAGCTATATTGTTCACCTCGCCAGCGCGAGGGCACTCGCTGCCTGTCACGACGGACGCAGTCGCGGCGTTCCGGTCTATGTAGAGACGAGACCGTTGTATCTGTATCTCAACCGGCAACGTTTCGAAGAGAAGGATGGAGCAAAGTATGCCGGTGCACCACCGTTGCGAGAGCAGTCGGACGTAGATGCGATGTGGGCTGCGTTGGCTATCGGCAATATAGATACGCTCGCGACGGATCACGCACCCTGGTTGCTTGCAGAAAAGCTGGATCCTGAACTTGATGCCACCAATCTGCGACAAGGGGTGGCGGATCTCGAGACCAGTCTGCCCATGCTCTATTCCACCGGCGTGCTCGGCGGACGAATAAGCCTCGAGCAATTTGTCGCAGTCACTTCGACCAATCCGGCGAAGCTATTCGGGCTTTACCCGCAAAAAGGCACTCTCGGCGTCGGCAGTGATGCAGATCTGGTTGTCTGGGACGATCAGGAGTGCAGAACGATCGATGGTGCTGCAATGCACAGTCGCTCTGACTACTCACCCTACGACGGGATGCAAGTAACTGGCTGGCCGAAGTACACCATCAGTCGTGGCGAAGTAGTGGCCGAGGGCGCCGAAGTCATCGGTAAACCCGGGAGGGGCCGGCTGGTTCGACGCGGTCCGCATCGATCGATTTGAACTTATCAGCGTGTTTTTCAACACGCCACCAGGTCCGGGCGCTTGCGCGTGACTCCAGAACGGTATGCCAGCGTTGAAAATTGCCGACGTCGATCTCAGTTGGTAGTAGCGACACGTATGAGATAACCGCCGGATCGCTCATCCATCTCCAGAATCAGTTGACCACGCGTTTGAGCCTCTTCGAGCAGATCACTGAACGAACGAAACCCGTAGAAACTTTCATTGAAACCAGGGCGTCGGCGCTTGAGAGTCTGTTTGATCATCGAACCCCACAGCTTCTCGCGGTCGCCGCGCTCCGCCTGTATCGCCTCTACAGTTTCAAGTACCAGCGCGATGGCTTGATCCGCTTTGTCTTCCTTTTTCTTTTTGCCGCCCGTTTCCTGATTGGCTGCAGATTTCTTTGGTGCGCGTTTGTTCTGGCGTTTTTTTGTCGATTGCTGATCGCGCACAAGATCGTCGTAGTAGATGAACTCATCACAGTTGCTGATGAGAAGATCCGATGTGGAATTCTTTACACCTACACCAATGACGGTTTTGGCGTTCTCCCGGAGCTTGCTGACGAGGGGTGAGAAATCGGAGTCACCGCTGATAACGACGAAAGTGTCGATATGCGCTTTTGTGTAGCACAGATCCAGCGCGTCGACGACCATTCGGATGTCTGCGGAATTTTTTCCGGATTGTCGCGTGTGTGGTATTTCGATGAGCTCGAAAGCGGCTTCGTGCATCGGAGGCTTGAATTCCTTGTATCGCTCCCAGTCGCAGTAGGCCTTCTTGAACACAATGGTGCCCTTCAGCAGCAAACGCTCGAGCACCAGCTGAATATCGAATTTCGCATATTTAGCATCCCGCACGCCGAGTGCGACGTTTTCAAAGTCGCAGAACAAAGCCAGATTATCGTTGTCGTTTTCGCTCAATAGCCTGGCTCCTCAAGATGCAGCGCTGGAAAGATCTAAGCCTACATCCCATCGGTCACCAGGTGTGAGTTGAATCGCGGCTGATCGACACCCTGCAGGCGGTAGTTGCGCCGGCTGCCGATTTATCGGTCAATGCCCATCTGTGAAGATACCGGTGAAGGTTGGAGGTGCCACATTCTGCAAGGCGATGAGAATGACTGATCTGTCCCACCCATGGTCCAGCGTGCGCCGGGCGAGCGACCGTAGGAGTCTGGCTGAGCCCGCTCTGGTGTTGACCGCCGTCGGAATCGAAAATCGTATTGCGCAGAATGAGTCTGACTGGTACCTGCTGGTGCCGGAGAATCTGGTCGCGGAAGCGCAGCGCGAACTGGCGGACTACCAGCTGGAAAATCGGCCTTTGCTGCCTCGCGAGGCAACGGTTCGGACGCTCGAAAGTGGCTGGGTGGGCGTGGTTGGCTTTCTCGCGGTCATCTGGCTGCTGCCCACGTTGCAGAACATGGCAGTGTTCGATTGGGACTGGCGTGCGCTTGGACGCATGGAAGCCGGCTCCGTTATGGCGGGACAGTGGTGGCGCACGATCACTGCGCTGACGCTGCATTCCGGCATCGTCCATATTCTCGGTAATTCGTTATTTGGCGCGGTTTTCGGTGTGTTCGTCGGCCGCTACCTCGGCTCGGGCTTCGGCTGGTTACTGATACTTCTAAGCGGCGCCATCGGCAATGGCCTGAACGCCTGGTTGCAGGCAGAGTCCTTTCGGTCAATTGGCGCATCCACGGCAACGTTTGGTGCCCTGGCCATTGGCGCTGCCTATGTCTGGCGGCGGGGCTATTTCAAGGTGGGTAGCTGGCGTCGCAGCCTGGCACCGGTGTTCGCAGGTATTGCGTTATTGGCGTATACCGGAGTCGGCGGTGAAAACACCGATATCGTGGCCCATTTCACCGGCTTCGCCGCCGGAATATGCCTTGGTATTCTCGCCGCTTCATTTGACGTCCGGCGCCTGGGACACAGCGGTCAATATATTGCCGGGGTCATCTGCCTGGGCTTGGTCTGTTATTCGTGGGCACTGGCTGGAAGTTCGGTCTGAACCGTCTTCAGCCATGGCCGATTTGAGCGTCAGAGCATTGCTGCAGGGCTGTATTCCTTGAGACGCTCGAGAGCAGAGGTCAGCGCGATGTAGAAATTCTCGATGTTACTGTCTTCGACCGGCTGCACGTCGGCGTAGTCCAGTTCCAGTTCCTGATCTTCCATGATACAGATGTCCAATCGTTGTGTTGTGCCCCCACTATTATTCAGCGGCCGCTCAAGCTCTGTGATCCAGTTCTCGTTTACGTGACCGACAATTCCCGTTCATGCTGGGCTACTATTGCTCTCCGGAGTGCCTCCGAGAGACCAGCAGGGGAACGAATAATGACTGGAAATGGCGAATTGAATGCCGACAAAGGCAGCCCACCGCCGCGTTGGTTGTTGAAGGCCATGACCAGACTGAATGTTTTCGTGTACACGATCAGCGGTGGTCGTTTGATGAACAAGCTCGCAGGTGACCCGATCTGCCTGGTCACGATGACCGGTGCGAAGTCCGGGCACCCGCGGATTATCCCTCTTATGTATGTTCCGCACGGCGACAATGTACTGCTGGTTGCTTCCCAGGGGGGCGCGCCTACGCATCCACTGTGGTTCCATAATCTCGTGGCCTACCCGGATATTGAGATCCAGGAGGGTGGCCGGAAACGCGCCATGCGCGCGCGGATCGCGGATGCAGAGGAGAAAGCCGTCATTTGGCCGATCTGTGTACGCAGATATGCACCCTACGATGACTACCGGCACCGCACTACGCGGGATATACCGGTGTTCGTCTGTGAGCCCAGATAGCTGCAGAAGAGGCGATTTTGGGATGCCAATCACAATTACCTTGTCTTATAGGCTCTGAATCCGCGTCCGGTGTTCATCACTGGGAAGTATTTAACATTGCTCTCGGGCGCCCTTGACTACACTGCAATTGGGCCAATCACCGGATTGTCATTGCATGGAAGCTCAAGCGAGCCTCGCGGGATTGAAAAAAATCGCTATCGAAAACCTCACCATTGGGATGTACGTTGCTCAGTTGGATCACCCGTGGATCGAATCGAATTTTCCGATCCAGGGGTTTTATCTGCGTTCACCTCAATCCATAGAAAGAGTGACGCGGGAATGTCGGTTCGTCTATGTGGATCCCCGGCGTTACGATTCCAGCCTCACCGATGTCAAACTCGGGCTCGTCTCAGATGGGCGTGCAATCGAGGAAGCAGGTTCTGACATAGGTTCTCAAGCTCGCATATACCCGCAGAATCGCCAGGAGTACAACGATACCGCCGAACTCGGCAGTGAACTCGAACCCGCTCGAACCTCAATCGAAGAAGCGACGGAAATTCTCAAAGGCTGCGTTCAAAAGCTGCAATCAGCCGGTGGTTTTGACATTGACGATATAGAACGAGCCATCAGCCCGCTCGTGGCAAGTGTGATGCGCAATAATTCCGCCATGGCCGCATTGTTGAGAATGCGTGCGGTTGATGACTACACCTTTTCTCACTCGATAGCCTGTGCCGTCTGGGGCGCCATCATCGGCCGCCAGCTTGGCTTTCCACCAAAAGACATCGACTCACTGGCGCTTGCCTGTTCGCTGATGGACATTGGTAAAACGAATCTGCCGCCGGACCTGCTGCAGCAGGTGGAATCTCCCACCGAGGAGCAATGGGAGCAACTAAAGGGTCATGTTGAGGAAGGCCTGAAGCTGCTGGAAGAAAACGAAGTTGACGACGAAAATTTGCGCCGGACGATCCAATCCCATCATGAAAGATACGATGGAAGTGGCTATCCGAATGGGCTTGAGGGTAACGATATTCCGCTGTATGCAAGGATTGCCGGGATCGTCGACAGTTACGACGCGATGATTTCAGACACGCCGTATTCCGCGGTGCGCTCCTCCTACGCAGCTGTTCAGGAATTACAGTCGAAGGCAGGCGTGCTGTATCAGAAAGAGCTGGTGGAACAGTTTATTCAGGCAATTTGTGTATTCCCCGTTGGCGCGATTGTTGAAATGAATACCGGAGAGGTCGGTGTTGTAGTCGCGCAGGATACTACCCGCCGTCTCAAGCCGAAAATCATTCTTCTGCTGGACTCTGAGAAAAAACCGCGATCCCATCTGGTCGTCGCGGATCTTGCGAAGCAGGAGTCCAACAACAGCGGCACATTGTCGTGGTGGATCACCAAAGAACTACCGAACAGCGCTTATGGCATTGATCCTGCCAAGTATTTTCTTTAGGAGAAGCTTCCTATGAGCTTGGCCCAACGTGTAGATGATCTGAGTTCGCTGGTGCAAACGACTCGCGGCAACGCGGCACTGGCTGTGCTGACATTACAGAATGTCGGGCACATTTCGAGCCAGCATGGTTTAACCGCCAGCAGCACCTGTCTCGCCGAATTTACGGAACGTGTAAACGCTCTTTTGCGGCCATGCG
>JAPUFN010000144.1 GCA_027293665.1 Gammaproteobacteria bacterium
CCAGGGTTGGTGGGTAATGTGTTTCATGATCTGTACAAAGACACCCGCGAAGAACATCCGGATATGCCGCCTTACCTCTGGGCCTGGGCTGCGTTTGATCACATGAAAACGCGTCACGAGGAGATGATCGAAAAGTATCCCAATCGCGAACCGACGCGCGGCACGCCCTACGAAGGGATTTCCAATCTGCCTGAAGCAGCGGCGCGATTGGCAAAAAGCGTACCCGTAGACTGATGCTGCATGCACTCAGTGTATATGCCGCCGTTGTATACTGACTCTCAACGGTCTGAGAAATGGATAATGGAATTTCCGATACGTACTCGATCGACATGGTTGCGATTTGGCTCTCACATTGCTGGATTACTGCTCTGTATTACGCTATCGCACAGCGCTGCCACCTTTGCTGCTGAACAGCGACTTGTATTGCAGCTGACAGTAGATGGCCTGCGTGCAGATCTATTAACCAGATATGCCGATCGATTCGGTAACGGTGGTTTTCGATATCTGCTGGATCATGGCACGGTCTACACAAACGCTCATTACCAGCACGCCAACACCGAAACCATTGTGGGTCACGCAACTCTGGCAACGGGTGCTCAGCCGTCCACGCATGGCATGACCGGCAACGTCTGGTACGACGCTGATGCTGGGGAATTGAGCTACAACATTGAGGATCCGAACCATCCAATTCTGCCGAGTCGAGCGGAGACAAAGACGGGTGAGCAGGTGGATCCTTCACAGCGGCTGGCCCGTACCCAGGGCCGCTCCCCGGCTGCGCTGTTGACCGAAACGTTCAGTGACAAGCTATTCATTCATACCGCCGGACGCGCCAAAGTGTTCGGTATTTCCGGGAAAGATAGAAGTGCCGTAGCCATGGCAGGGCATATGGGCAAAGCGCTGTGGTACTCCACCAACAGCGGTGACTTTGTCACCTCTACTTACTATTACGATGATTATCCGGCTTGGGTTCAACGTTGGAATGACCTTCGCAAAGCTGAATCCTACGCGGGTCAATATTGGGAATTGCTGCTCGACGACCCGGTTGACTACCTGCTTGGGCAGCAGGATGACCGTCCGTTTGAGACAGATCTCAAAGGCTACGGCAGAACTTTCCCGCATCAATTCGGCACCACCGATGGTGGCTTGCTGCCTACTCAGATTATGGCGAGCCCCGTAGGCGATCGATTGCTCGCAGATTTTGCCAGGCGCCTGATAGAAAATGAGCATCTGGGTGAAGATGAAGTGCCTGACTATCTGTCCGTCAGCTTCTCTTCAATTGATGCCGTCAATCATTTTTTCGGGCCATCGAGTCTGGAAAACGAAGATGCCATGCTCCAGCTCGACCGCACGCTTGCAGAACTCTTCAGCTTCATCGACAAACGAATTGGATTGAACAATGTCATCATCGTTCTCTCTGCAGATCATGGCATGGCGGAGATACCCGAGTATGTGAACGAACTGGGTTATGCCAACGCCGGCCGGCTTTATTCGGATACTGTTGTGGACGCCGCGAATCGAATTGGCCAGTCCGAATTCGATTATCTGGAGGTGGTGCGATTTTACTATCGACCTTATCTCTACCTGGACAATCAGAAGATCGCGGAATCCGGTGGTAGCCCCTCTGTCGTGCGGAATGCGCTCGCACTGGCACTAACAAAAGAGGCCGGGATTACTCTTGCAACCACTGCGGAAGGTCTGGTGACGCTACCGGACTCCAAGCTGCTGCGGCAGATCCGCAACACCTACCACCCGCAGCGATCGGGTGACATCTACGTCGTCCAGGCGCCTTACTGGTTCAACTTCGACCGCGGCCCTGTCGCCGCGATGCACGGTTCGCCGTGGAGTTACGACACCCATGTACCGGTAATTTTTGCCGGTGGGCGGATCCCCGCCCAGAAACTGCACAGGCTGATTCAGCCTGCGGATGTCGCGCCTACTCTGGCCGCCCTGCTTGGGATGACACCGCCTGCTTCAGCGGAGGGTAGGACGTTGCTGGAAGTGATGGTGCAGCCGCGCATGTCTCTACAGACTCAAGCCGTCCCTCCAGGCTGAGTCACGGCAGCGCGAACGCCCAGATCGAAGCTCCTCCCTGGTCGCCTGGTGCGCCGGTAGTGGAACTCCATTGTCTGTAGTGCCTGGTAATGTCGCGCACGTGATTGTTCGTCATCCCAACTACGACAGCTACATACTGCGTCTCGCCGACCTTATAGGTTATTAGACTGGAACTTGGAATATCGTCGAGCGGCGTCTGCCACAACAGTTCGCCGGTCGCGTCATCAAAGGCGTTAAGCGTCTTATCGACGCTACCGGAGAAAACCAGCCTCCCGCCGGTGGACAAAATCCCGGTGGATGGTGGCGTGACCTGATCGGTATTCCACGCAAGCTTCTGATTTGCGACGTCGATGGCCTGCACACGACCCATCATGCCGTCGTCCAGATCCGGCTGTGGTGCATCGCCAAAGTCGACGCCCGTCGTCAGCAGCCAGCCGCCTTGCCCGGTTTTACTCATCTGGAAGCACGATTCAGTGATTGGTACGTACACGTAGTTCGTATCGGGACTGTAGGAGGTCTGCGGCCAGGATCGAGCGCCAAACGGAACCGGGCAGATGTCCACGGAGGTTTCGGTGTTTGGCATTTTCGCTGGATCGATGGTTTTCGCACCGGTTTCAGGATCGACAGCCGTAATCACGTTCTGCAAGCCGGTGTCCACGGAGAACAGGAACTCACCCGTAGCCGCATCCAGCGCATCGAGCATCACGTTCTTTCCGACGTTCATCACGGCCTTCACTGTGCCGCCGC
>JAPUFN010000145.1 GCA_027293665.1 Gammaproteobacteria bacterium
TTCCTACAACCGGAAACTCCTCGAGCCCGCAGTCACCCGCATCCGTGAACACATGGATCAGATGCCCGATATTCTCGATATCGACGACACCCGCTCGTTGCCCGGGATTGAATGGAAGCTCACGGTCGATCGTGCGCAGGCTGCACTATACAACGCCGATGTCTTACAGGTTGGCATAGCGGTGCAACTGATCACTAACGGCGTGAAGGTAGGCGAATACCGCCCGGACAAGGCTGATGACGCGGTTGATATCCGCGTACGCTACCCCTCGGATGAGCGTGGTATCAGCGCGCTGGATGAACTGAAGATCAGCACGCCAAACGGTCTGGTGCCAATCTCAAATTTCGTGAAGCGAGAACCTGCACCAAATGTAGACGCGATACAACGGATCGACGGCATCGCGGTTGAATTCATCCGTGCAAATGTCGTTGACGGTGTACTGGCGGACAATGTCGTAGCTGAGCTACAGAACTGGATAGACACCCAGACCTTCGATCCGGCCTTGAACATAGAATTCCGCGGAGCCAACGAAGAACAAGCCCAGTCGATGGCGTTCGTTCAGGTGGCATTTCTGCTCTCGCTGCTGTTGATGTTCGTTCTGCTCGTTACCCAGTTCAACAGTATTTATCAGAGCGTACTCATACTCGTCGCGGTGGTGATGTCGACAGCCGGCGTACTCCTTGGCCTGATCATTCTACAGGCTCCGTTCAGCGCGATACTCACCGGGGTCGGAGTCGTTGCACTCGCCGGCATAGTGGTGAACAACAACATTGTTCTGATCGACACCTACAATCACATCAGACGCGAACACCCCGAACTCGATTACGTCCGGGTGATCGTGCGCACAGGTGCGCAACGTCTCCGGCCGGTGATGCTCACCACTGTAACTACAGTTTTTGGGCTGTTACCCCTCGCCAGTAATCTCTCCATCGATCTGATCAATCGAACCATCCTCTATGGCGGTCAACTCTCGTCGTTCTGGGTACCCCTGTCGCAAGCGATCGTCTCGGGCCTCAGCTTCGCCACCATACTGACTCTGGTCGCGACACCGGCAATGCTCGCGTTGCCGCATCAGATGAAGAATCTGGTCTTTCGTGCCCGTGCCCGATTCGGTCATCAGGAAGTGGTGAACGCCTAATTTTGTTTTAGTCCGATTCCTCGTAGTATGAGCGCCCATGCAAGATCCCGGTTCCTGGGTAATACCTCTAACGAATCCACTATGCGCCGACTCTGAGCGAGTCGGTGGCAAAGCTATGCAACTCCACGCACTGCTGCAGGCAGAGTTCGCAGTGCCGCCTGCCTGGGTCATAGCCTATCAGGCGTTCCGCAGTCATCACCCGGATGCAATCCCTGCCCGGAAACCACAAGCCGCCACGCTGGCAGACGATCTGCGGGATTCGCTGCAAACTATCTATGAGGAACTGTCGGAAAACGGCACCCACTACCTGGTGGTACGCAGCTCCGCGCTGAGCGAAGACGGGGTCGACCACAGCTTCGCCGGGCAGCACGCCACCTATTACTACATCGACGCAGACAATCTCGCAAAGGCGGTTGCGGACTGCTGGATCTCCCTGTGGTCCAGCGCCGCTGCAGCTTATCGACGCAAGCTGCAAAACCCAGATACCCACTTCGGAATGGCGGTAATTGTCCAACGGATGGTTCAGGCCGATCGATCGGGTGTGTGTTTCACCGAAGATCCAACCGGACAGCATCCCGAACACATGCTGATAGAAGCAACGTGGGGTCTGGGTGCTGCGCTGGTGGACGGTCGGGTTGCGCCCGACCGGTACTGGCTCAACCGCAACTGTGAGCTCAGTGACCAAAAGATCGGTCGCAAGCGACTGAAAGTCGCTGAGAAACTGAAAGACCCCAGCGGCCAACGCCTGGAACCTGTGCCAGCGGGGCAACAATCGAGTGCTGTTCTGAACCGGCAGGAGGCCGAACAGATCGCACAGTTGGCGGCCAGGGCGGCCCGTTTGCGCGGCGGCCCGCAGGATGTGGAGTGGGCGTTCGCCGAGGGCAAGCTCTATGCCCTGCAGACCAGACCCATTACAGCTCTGCCGGTGCAGGTGCCCGCGCTACCCATTGAAGGACGCTGGGTACTGTTCAAACCCGTCATCGAGAATTTTTCCGAGCCGTTGACACCGATCAGCGTCGACCTTTTTCGCCGCATCCTGCCGCCTCTCGGCAGATTCATTCACGGCCGCTATTACCTCAATGTCGACGCGATGCAACACATGCTGCCTTTTCACATCGAAGAGGCGGATCTGGCACGGCTGCTTTTACTGCGGGGCTCAGCACCACAACTGAAAATAAACTGGCGGCGGCTGCCCATGACCGTCGCGCTGCTTACAATCGGCTATCTGAGCATGGGCATAACCTGGTATCGCGGCGCGAGCGTGCCATTAGATCGATTGTCCGATTTCGAAAGACGCTGCGATGCCATCCTCGCCGATGAAAATTGTGACGCCCTTTCTGCCTTGCACGAACTCTTCTTCAATCGGCATCCGTTTCAACCAATCAGCGAATTTGCCTTCCAGGCCAACATGTCTGCAGGCCGCTACTTCATGTTGATCGGGGTGCTCAAAGCATTACTGAAACGATTTGCACCCGACTTCGATCAAAGCAAACTCGCGATGCTGTTTGTGGGTGGCGAGTCAACTTTGTCACGCCAGATGGTGGACGCGATCAGCGGACTGGCGGATGTCGCCCGTCCTGACGTTGCACTGGTGGATGCGCTGTTAGCCGACGAAGGACCCGACCCCGGCACGGTCGTTGCAGCTCTCCAGCCTACCCATCCATTTTTGGCCGCCTTCGGCCAGTTCATGGCAAGCTATGGCCATCGCGCGGTCCGCGAGTTCGACTTCATCTCGCCGCGCTGGCGTGAAGACAGTTCCGCCGTGCTCCAGATGGTGCGCAACTACCTCAAACCAGACCGCCGCGAAGGCGTCGATCCCCATAGCCTGCGACTCGCGACCGAAGACGAAATGCACCAGTCGATTAAGACTACCTGGCAAATCTGGTTGGTAGATAGATTGCTTGCGCGGATCCGTTACTACGTCACGTTGCGTGAAAATACGCGCCACTATCACACGATGGCCTTTGCTGTGATCCGGGAAAAACTGCAGCGCTGCGAAAGAGAATTGATTCAGGAGGGTCGATTGCGCTGTACCGATGACATCTTTTTTCTGAAATGGCCGGAGATTGCCGGCCTCACCGTCGGCGCGATGGACTGGGAGAACGTCGAGTCGGTCCTGTCGCAACGCCGCCGGCAGTACCGACGCCAATGCGAAATTCTACCTGAAGAGAGCTTTAACCTCGCATCCGCCACCCGTACCACCACGCTCGAGTCGGGTCGATATACAGGCGATTGCGCCTGTCCCGGAGTTGCCGAGGGTATCGCCAGAGTTGTCCTGGATCCCGGTCTCGGCGCAGACTTCGAGCCCGGTGACATTCTCATCGCACCCTACACTGATCCAGCCTGGACGCCGCTTTTCCCGAATGCCGGTGCAATCGTGGTTGAAATCGGCAGCTATCTTTCACACGCCGGGACCGTGGCCAGGGAATACCAGATCCCCTGCCTGGTCGATGTGGAGGGCTGCACCAGGACCATCCGATCGGGACAGAAACTGCGGGTGAATGCCACCGCCGGTTGGGTTGAGGTGATTGAGTGACCGCCTTTGCGTTCTTTCTTCTCAGCCTGCCGTTCGCGGTCTACATTCTTGCCGGGATCTTCTACGTGATCGACCAGGACGATAAAGGTGCCGCGGTGTTGAGCCTGAGCTGGCGGATTCTCCTGGCCGTGGGGTTAGTCATGTTGGCCGGACACGAAAACAGGATCGGCGTGGCCAGCGCGTTTGCCTTCGTCATCGTCCTGCACGCAACCTTCTACCTGGGAGTTCGTTGGCTGATCAAATCAGGACGCTGGATCTCCGAGAGTATCGAATAAGAAATACCACGCCGAGTGCTGCAACACGGCTCACACTGTCATGACCGGACTCAATCACCCAACCAGTCAATGATGAATGGGTAGGCGGTTTTGTCCTGGATCAGAAACAGGTGCCCGCCAGCAAAAAACCGCAACTGAGCCTGCTCGACCTGCTGGGCAATCGCAGTCATGTTCGCAACGGGGGCAATCCCATCATACTCGCCACCTGCGAGCAGTACCGGCATGGCCAGCTCTGGCAGTCGTTCCCAGCAATCATGCCCCGCCCGGGCGATCAGTTGTCGCTGGGCACCTTCGATATTCCGATCGTCGCGACGCGACGCGCGGGCCATTTCCAACAACCCCTCCCAGCGCTCCTGATTCGCGTTTCTCCAGGCTTCATCGCGCCGCAGATCGGCAAGCGCCAGTTGCCTGGCGAAGCGTTCATCGGCCGTCAGCGAGTCGAGTTCCTGGAGCGGAAAAGAGGCGCCGCCAGTGCCGCCGGAACTCGTGCAGGCGAGGACCAGCTTCGCCACCAGATCCGGATGGCGCAGGCCAAGTTCCTGCGCAACCATGCCGCCGAATGAAACACCCATCACTGCAACCCGCTGCCATTGCAGAGCTTGCAGCAGGGCCGCAGCATCATCTGCGTAGTCTGCCATTGAGTAGGGCACTTCCGGTGCCCGGGTCTGCCCGAGACCACGCTGATCGAAGGTTAGTATTTCGCGACAGGCCGCAAGCGGGCTGTCAAAGACATTCGGCCTGATTCGCAGGTCACCGCCCGTTCCGCTGATGAAGAGAATGCGCGGGCCCTGGCCCCCGGTCTTGTAATAAATATCGACGTCATTTGCCTGAATAAAGGGCATTACACCTCCTTCATTGGTGATCGGTCCTTCGCTTCCGATCAACCGCTCCTGTATTCTGAACGCATTACCCTGTGGCTGGAATGGGCGGAAATTTGATGAGCGTCTCTCTGGGCGTCCACGTCGGACAACAAAACATGGCGATGAACGAGATGCGCGCGCTCTGGCGGAAGCTGGATGACAGCGGTGTTGATTGGATATCCACATGGGATCACTTTTATGAGGCCCCACCAAAGGGCGGCACGGAACCGCATTTCGAAGCGCTGGCAACACTTGGCGCACTCGCCGCGGAGACCCACAACGCCCGGATCGGCTGCCTTGTGTTCTACGTCGGCTATCGCAACCCGGCGCTGCTGGCGAAAGCCGCAACAACGCTGGACCATATCACCGGCGGCAGGTTTGAACTCGGCATAGGTGCCGGCTGGCACATCTGGGAGGCGAGCGCCTACGGCTATCCATTTCCTGACATCGGTACTCGACTGGATATGCTCGAAGAAGCTGCCCAGATTATCCGGCAAATGCTCACTCAGGACAGGACGGATTTTGCGGGCACGCACTATCAGGTTGACAATGCCAGCTGCCTGCCAAAGCCGATTCAGGAGCGATTGCCCATCTGGATCGGCGGCGTGGGAGAAAAGCGCACACTGAAGATCGTGGCCGATCACGCGGATGGCTGGAATGCCGCCTACCAGTCACCTGAGGAGTTTGCGCGCATCAACGAGGTGCTCAATCACTGGTGTGAAGAAGAGCAGCGAGATCCAAAGACACTCAAGCGCGCGGCCAACATCATGTTCAATCTCGGCCTTACGCAGGCAGACCTCGACCGTCAGCGGGAGATTCTGCAGCGAGACTGGGGAGAGCTGGCTTCACGCACCGAAGGCGGTGCATTGCTGTGTACGCCGGAAGACGCTGTCGAGCGAATCATGGAGTATGTCGAAGCCGGTGCCGATGAAATCAACATCTCCCTGCGCGCACCGTGGGACGCCGAAGCGCTGGATGCCTATCTGACTAAGGTCATGCCCGAGGTGCGCAAGGCAACTGCCTGATCGCTCGATCAGGTGATCAGGAGTCCCTGGCAGCCAGGGCGTCGGCAAATGCAAGCACCCGCTCAGCCTGGGCTGCATGCAAGTTCTCGATCAGTCGGCCCTCGAGTACTGCCACACCCTTCCCCGCCGCGCTTGCCTCCTGCCAGACCTCGATAACGGCGCGGGCATCGGCAATCGCCTCGTCATCAAAGCCAAAATTCTGGTTGGCGATTTCCACCTGGCCGGGGTGGATGAGCGTTTTGCCATCAAAACCCATGAGCCGCGCCTGCTGACAAGTCTGCGCGAAACTCTCGAGGTTTCGGAAATCAAGATGCACGCCATCAAGCACATCGAGACCCAACTCACGCGCCACGAGAACACAATGCTGCAGGGCATAGCTTATGTTCTGCCGATCCTCGGTGTGTGCCGCCCGCAGTTCTTTGACCAAATCGCTCGTGCCCATGACAAGGCACGCCACCCGCTGGGAACACCCTGCGACTGTGCGGACATCCAATACACCTTTAGGTGTTTCGATCATCAGCCAGATGGGTAGCTGTTGGCCACCCGCGCCATCAAGTTCTCTGATAATGGCCGCCACCTGTTCAGCGGACTCGACTTTCGGAAAAAGCAGTGCGTCCACATCGAGCTTTGCAGCCGCCGCAACATCCTTACTCCCCCAGTCGGTGTCGAGCCCGTTCACCCGCACCACCAACTCCCGATAACCGTAGTCACCTTCGGTGACGGCCCGGCAGACGGCATTCCGCGCCGAGTCTTTCGCTGCGACGGCAACGGCATCCTCGAGGTCAAATATGATGGTGTCGCAGGGCAGTGAACGGGCTTTTTCCATCGCCCGCTCGTTGGCGGCCGGCATATAGAGCACCGATCGCCTGGGTCTTATAGCGGCCATGGCGCGATGGCAGGTGAATCAGCTGTGCGGGGGAATATGGTCGGGGACTGAAAAAAATGCGCGGCGACGGACCATGCGTTCCTCGCGGCAATCGGCTTTCAAGCGGCAGCTGTAATCCGAGAGTAGCGGTAACATCAGAAAGGCACTCATAATCAGGCAGGCAGCATGCCAGCCCGCCTGCTGCATATACCAGTCAGTGGCAAGTTGTGGGATAACGACAAAAAAGCCTGCGAAAAAGAAAAACATCACAACCGTAGTGCTGATGGCGAGAATGCGAGCGATGGGGATTCGGATTTCGTTCTTGAGCGTGATGAAAGCGAGAAGTGCGGCGCCCGCAAAAGGGGTCCAGGAGAGCGGAGTCGGGTGAAATGCGTGCATCAGCGCGATGGCGATGAACGTGCATCCAATGAGCCCATGTATGTACTGCATACGCCTGTACCGCCCCCTGCTACCTACCTAAGTCAGAACCCAGCGCCCGTCTTTTGCGAGCGTTATTTAATCGGTTCGCGACCTGCTAGCCCTGTTTAGTTCAGTACTTCTCAGTACTCTCAGTACATCTTGTCGGGCTATCCTGGTCGCTCCAGCGAAAACTCCGTTCGCAATCTGACCCAGTGCTAATAGCAGGTTTTCCGTTTATTGCGCCGTTTCGTCCCTAACTGCACGCATTACTGCAATCTTGCGAAATCATCCTTGAGCAGTCAACCACTTTGTTACTGGTGGTGACATTTCGGCTACTAATCTACTCAA
>JAPUFN010000146.1 GCA_027293665.1 Gammaproteobacteria bacterium
CAAGCCTCACCTACGCTACCGAACAATTCGAAATCCGGCTGTGGGGGCGCAATCTCACGGACGAAGACTATGCCGTACATGGTCTGTATTTCGGCAATGATCCCCGCAACGGCTGGATTCCCGAGAGCTACTATCAGTATGGCGAACCATTGGTTTTCGGGGTCAGTATGAGATATCACCTCGACTGACGACTTCAGGTCGCGTTCAGGATCCAACGTTTAAGGTCGGTAGCACGTTAATTCGAGTTGCACCGCCACCATGGGTGAATACGCCGATCTTATTGCCGCCATCTCACTGACGCTGGGCGTTGCCTGGGCCAGTGGGATCAATCTCTACGCAACCGTTGCAGTACTCGGCCTGGGTGGCGCAACGGGCTACATCGATCTGCCTCCGGCATTGGAAGTCGTGCAGGACCCGGCAATCATTCTCGCCGCCGGCTTCATGTATTGCGTCGAATTCATGGCAGACAAGACACCCGGAGTCGACACGGCGTGGGACACCCTGCACACCTTCATCCGCATTCCGGCCGGAGCCATGCTGGCGGCCGGGGCTGCAGGTCCCGTCGACCCGGCCATTGCGGTTGCCGCAGGCCTCCTCGGTGGCACCCTTACAGCTGCCACCCACGCGACTAAAGCAGGCAGCCGCGTGCTGATCAACACCTCGCCGGAACCGTTTTCGAACTGGACAGCCTCACTTGTCGAGGATGTTGTTGTGTTTGCGGGCCTCTGGGCGGCGCTAGCGCATCCCGTGCTATTCTTAGCGGCCCTCGGGGTATTTCTTATCGCCTTATGTTGGCTACTACCAAAGCTCGGACGCGGTGTTGCTGCACTCCTGCGCAAACTCGGCACCTGGCTGGGTCTGTTCAAGTCAGACGCCGGGCCGGCAACCGGCCGCAACGCACTGCCGGAACTCGAGAGGTTGCGCCAGGGCGGCATACTCACCGAGGCCGAATACCATCGAGCTTGCCGGCGCATCGGACAATCGAACGAACGCTTCGCTGCCTAGGGCCGGCGGTATGCCCTGATCGCGCTGTGAGCGGTCGATGACAGGCCGGCTACGCACTGCCTTAGTTAAATTCACACTGGCTGCCATGTCCCTGGCAGCTCTGGCTCTGGTTGGTTATCTGTTTTATCTCGACCGTCTGATTACGACCACGTTCGAAGGTCGGCGTTGGTCCGTGCCTGCTGTTGTGTATGCCCAACCCCTGGAGTTGTATAGCGGCGTCGGTCTCAGACTCGCAGACGTTACCGGGGAACTGGACCGGCTTGGTTACCGGCAACTGGCGAACCTGACGAATCCTGGAACGTACAAGCGTACTGGCGCAGACCTCAGCATTCACCTGCGCGCGTTCCACTTCATGGAGCGGGCCCGGGCAAGTCAGCGTATCGCCATCGGCTTCAACGAGCGGGGTATCAGCAACATCACGGATGCCAGCGGCAGACCGGTAACGCTCATACGTCTGGATCCGTTGAACATCGGCAACTTCTTTCCGAGCCACGGTGAAGACAGGCTCATCCTGCCACCTGCTGCCGTGCCAGTTCTGCTGCTCGAGGCTCTCAAGGCAGTCGAAGATGTGAATTTCGACAGCCATCTGGGATTCGATCTGCGCGGGATCGCGCGAGCGATCTGGGTGGACATCAGGTCAGGCGAACTCAAACAGGGCGGCAGCACACTGACTCAGCAGCTGGTGAAGAGTTACTACCTGAGCAATCGACGGACTCTCGAACGCAAACTTAGAGAGCTCGCAATGGCGATCATTCTGGACGCCCGCTTCGCGAAAGAAGACCTGCTCAATGCTTATGTCAACGAAATATATCTGGGTCAGGACGGCAACAGAGCCGTGCATGGTTTCGGACTCGGTTCACAGTTTTATTTCAACAAGCCACTGGCTGAATTGAAGCCCTTCGAAGTAGCAACACTCATCGCAATCATTCGTGGGCCCTCCTACTACAATCCAAACCGTCATCCCGAGCGGGTACTGCAACGCCGTAATCGCATTCTGGCAAAGATGTACGAGACGGGATTGATCGATGTCAGCACTCATGAAACAAACCGAATGACGCCGCTCAATGTCATCACGGGTGCGCGAAGCGGTGGTGCTTACTACCCGGCATTCATGGATATTGTGCGCTCTACTCTGGCGTCGCGTTACGACGAAGAAGATCTCACGTCCCAGGGCTTGCGTGTGTTCACCACTTTGTCACCCCGAGACCAGGACGCTGTTGAACGCGCGATGGCCGAAGGGCTCGCAGCGTTGGATCAACGCCAGCATACTTTCGCGCCGACAACCGACGCCAGCAAAGACCCCTTGCAGGGCGCGGCGATAGTAGCCAGTACGCAGACGGGTGAAATTCTTGCGTTGGCGGGCGGCCGGACCGCCGGCATCGATGGCTTCAATCGAGCGCTCAACGCCAGACGACCAGTCGGTTCGCTCTTAAAACCCGTCGTCTACCTGACCGCACTGGAACGCGGGTACCACCTCGCCAGCGAGCTCCAGGATGTGCCTGTAACGCTACCCTTAGTGGGCCAGGCAGCGTGGCAGCCATCGAATTTCGACGGCACCCATCACGGTCCGGTTCCTCTGCTAAGAGCGCTGGGTGACTCGCTCAACCTGGCGACTGTCAATCTCGGACTCAGCATCGGTGTTGACCAGGTTGCACTGAGACTGGAAGAGCTCACCGGTCGGCCGCCGGCAAATCGATATCCGTCTTTGCTGCTCGGCGCCGAATCACTGACCCCGATTGAAGTTCTCGGCATCTACGGCACGTTTGCCAGCGGCGGATTTTACATGCCACCTAAGTCTGTAATCGCGGTTTTGAATGAATCCGGCGCTCCTG
>JAPUFN010000147.1 GCA_027293665.1 Gammaproteobacteria bacterium
TTCCTCGGCGAGATGGATCATGCGGTCGCGCAAAGTCGCAAGCACGATGGGTGGCATCTCGCCGGCTCTGGGTACTGCTTTCAGGTCTTCGATGAATTTACGCATGTCAGCGAGTGGTTTGCCTGCCGTGACACCGATTCGGCTCATTGCAGGTGCATGGCTGACACCGACGCCGAAGCGAAACCGGCCGTTGGAGACTTCGTGGATGAACCCCACCGTCTGCGCGAAGTCATTGACGTTGCGCGTGTAGATTGGCGTGATACTCGTACCGATCAGGATGTTGTCAGTACACAACGCGAGAGCTTCACACAGCGCAAGATTGTCGCTCAGGCTCGGACAGAATATTCCCGGGAAACCGCGCTGTTCGATTTCCTTTGCCATGTCTAAAATTTTGCCGCGACGGCCGGGTACAGCTGCCAGGCTGACAGCGGGTAGCTGAGTCATCTTCCTTCCCTTACTCGCCCTTCAGACGAGTCGTTGATTGTTGACAGCGCAGGTTGGCTTGCAGAATTTTTCAGCTAAGACTGGCGTATCTCCACGGGATTGGCAACGTCACAACTCGCGCCGGTTCAAAACCCGCGTGAACCATCCTGCCGGCCGGCACGGCCCACTTTCCGGTGGGCCGCGAGATAATCCGCGCGGCGGAACAAACCGATGAGGCTGACCCCGGCTAGAAACCCGCCGATGTGTGCCCAGAACGCGACGCCGCCCTGTGTCGAGCCAAGCGCCGGCAGTCCCTGTAGCAATTGCAGAGCAAACCAGTATCCGAGCATGAAAATCGCTGGAACCCTGACAGTGGTCACGTAGAAACCCAGGAAGATCAGAGTATTGACGCGGACCCGGGGAAACAACAGGGCGTAGGCGCCCATCACGCCACCGATTGCGCCGGAAGCGCCCACCATCGGGATTGTGCTGTCGGTGTTGCTGAGGATTTGCGCACCGGCTGCGGCCAGCCCGCAGAGAACGTAGAACGCGACGAAGCGCAATGGTCCCATCACGTCCTCGACGTTGTCACCGAAGACCCAGAGAAACCACATGTTGCCGAGAATGTGAAACCAGCCGCCGTGCATGAACATGGACGTCAGCAATGAACTTGGGTTCGGCGCACCATCGTACTGACACACGAGGTTGGCACCCAGTTGTATCCGCGTGCCGGGCGTGATGTTGCCAAGCAGATCGCCGGGTACCAGACCGTAGAGGCAAAGTGATTCTGCGAGCGATTGTCCATTACCGAGTCCCTGGACCAGCAACCAGACGCCAGCATTGAGGCAGATGAGGGCGATGGTCGCTATGGGCAGCCGGAGTCTGGGATTTTCATCACTCAGCGGAAACACGTCAGAGCAGTCCGGCCTGTTCTGCGAACGGGTCCCAGTCTGCGTCGCGGTGCCAGTCATATTCCGCGTAGCGGGCGACCTCAACAGCAACCTCTTCGCTGAGAATTCGCGCGATGAGCGCAAGCGACATGTCGATTCCTGCTGCAACACCACCGGCTGTGTAGATGTTGCCATCTGTCACCCAGCGTGCCCGGGCAACCCAGGTGACCGCGCTGCTGCAGCTGCTTGCCCAGGCGAAGCTCTGCTGGTTGCTCGTCGCGCGACGACCGTCGAGCAGACCGGCGGCTGCGAGCACCCCGGAACCCGTACAGATGGAGGCAAGGTAGGCCAATTGAGGGTAGCAGTCGCGCAGGTATTGCAGCATGACCGGATTGCCGGCTTCACGGCGTGTCCCCTGGCCGCCTGGCAGCAGCAGAATGTCTATATCTGTGCCATCTGTGAAAGTACGGTCCACAACGCTGCGCGGACCCTGAGCGCTGGCAACCGGCGCGGCGGATTCTGCCAGCATGACGATCTCGAAGTGGTCACTGAGCATGCCGAACATTTCCAGCGGACCAAAGATGTCCAGGAGCTCGAAATCCGGAAACAACAGCGCGCCGACGATCTTCTTACGGGGCTTCTTACGCGAAGAGTGTGAGCCGTTCATCTGAGGCAGTGGGTTTGCTGGGCTGAACTGCTAGGGTGCCTATATGTCCGTACTGCTGCAAGCCAAGACGGTGTCTCACTACGCGGGTGACCGGCCGTTGTTCGACAATCTCACATTGGCGATCTCCGCTGGGGAAAGGATCGGTCTTGTGGGTTTCAATGGCTCGGGTAAATCGACGCTGTTGAGCATCCTGAATGGCACTCTCGAGCCCGAAGAAGGTGAAATTGTCCGCAAGCGCGACCTGCGCATATCGCTCGTGGAGCAATTTCTGCCGCAGCGCATCAACGCTCTGAGCCTGGTCACTGCGGTAGCTGAGCAGGCGCTGGACAAAGAGCCCTGGCGCGCGGAAGTTCTGCTCAGCGAGCTTGGCTTTACGGACACGCAGTTCAAGCTGCAGGTGGCGCGTTTGTCGGGCGGCCAGCTGAACCGTTTGCTGTTCGCCCGGGCGCTGGTGGGGGAGCCGGAACTGCTGCTGCTGGATGAGCCCACTAATCATCTCGATCTGGCGACACTGCTGGTGTTTGAAACTCGCCTGCAGCAATTTTCCGGAGCTTGTGTGCTGGTTTCTCACGACCGCGCATTCCTCGATGCGGTGACGACAACGACTGCGATCCTGCGGGATCGACAACTCTATCGTTTCTCTCGCAGTTATAGTGAAGCCGCTGCTGCGTTGCAGGCCATGGACGAGGCAAACGCAAAAACCCGCGCGGCACAGGAAAAAAAGATAGACGCTTTGCGGGCCAGCGCAAAACGGCTCGCAACGTGGGGCAAGGTCTACGACAACGAAGATCTGGCACGTCGCGCCAAGAGCATGGAAAAACGCGTCAGCCGGCTCGAATCAGCAAAAACGTTCGTAACGGACGGCTCGCCGCTGGATCTGGAGTTGTCTCTGGGAGATACGAAAGCGAAACAGGCCTTAAGCGTTGCGCGGCTGGCGGTCGAGGTGGCTGGCAGCGTGTTGTTCAACATCGATGAACTGCTGATCCGGCCGGGCGAACGCGTAGCGCTGGTTGGCCACAACGGCGTTGGCAAAACGACTTTCATCACCGCACTTGTGCACCAATTCCATACGCCCACGTCGAACGCGGAGATTCGCTTCAGTCCGCAGATCACGCTGGGTTACTACGATCAGGAACTCGCCGAGGTCAGCGGCGGTGAAAGCATGTTGATGTTCGTCCGCAATCGTGTGCAACTCGATGAACAGCAGATTCGGCAACGCCTGATCCATGCGGGTTTTTCCTATCAGACTCACGACCTCAGGGTGTCTAACATGAGCGGCGGGGAACGTGCCAGATTGTTGTTCGTCGTACATGCGATTCGCCGGCCGAACTTTCTGATTATGGATGAGCCGACGAACCACATTGACATCGAAGGCAAGGAGCAACTCGAACGGGCATTGCTCAGCAGCGATGCTGCGCTTCTGATCACGTCGCACGACAGACGTTTTCTCGAGACGATCGCGCAACGCTACCTCTGGATCACGGATGGTCGCCTCGTCGAGATCACGGGACTTACCGAGTTTTATGAGTCGACACGTGCGGAGCTCGAACTGAGCCGAGCAGGTAACGACGCGCCGACGTCCGCAGACGCTGCCGTGGAAGACGAGCAAGAGGTGCTCGAAAAAATCATTGCCGTAGAAGAGAAACTGGCAGCGGATCTTCTGCGCAAGAGCAGGTTTCAGAAACCAAGGCTACAGGCACAGTGGCGCCTTGAGCTCGAACAACTCTATCGTCTGCTTGGCTAGGTTCCCTATGTTTCGTGCAGGTCGGCCCAGTCGACCCAGTGGCGTGTGCCGTGGGATTTGATCATTGATCGCTTGATCCGCGGATAGTGTACGACGTCAGCGGCATTGCGCTCACCTCCCATCAGGTAGACCAGATCATCGGTGAATGGGTTGCGCAGAAGGTGGGCCGGTGAAGGCGCAGGAAATCCCATGAAGTCTCCGGCCTGCACCTCGAAACTCGACTCTCCTATGTCGGCAACCCCGCGACCGGCGAGGATGTAGATGAATTCTTCGTCGGAGTCGTGATAGTGAAACTGGGTACTTTCCATGCCACTGGCGAGCCGCACCAGGTGGATGCCGATACGCTGCAGACCGACGGCGTCACTCAGCGTGCGTGTCAGGCGCAG
>JAPUFN010000148.1 GCA_027293665.1 Gammaproteobacteria bacterium
GAGGCCGCGGCTGAGGCTTGCGAGCACCGCTTCGGGATCTTGTCCTTTGCGGATTTCTCGAAGCGCCTTTTCGAGCTCGCCGTGTTGAATCGCGTTTGCCTGGTCACGAAATTTCGTCAACAAATTCTGGCTATGGTGTGCACGACGTTCGCGAAGGTAGTAGTTGGCGCCGTCGTCGACCAGCGACTCCGCTTCCTCGGCAGCCTGCCGACGCTGCTTGACGTTCTCCTCGATGATCTCGGTGAGATCATCGAGGGTGTAGAGATAGATGTCCGAAAGCTCCGCTGCCTCAGGTTCGACATCCCGCGGCACGGCGATATCGACAATGAACATGGGCTTGTGGCGTCGCTGCTTGATAGCAGCCTCCAGCATGCCTTTACCGATGACCGGCAGAGAGCTGCCGGTTGACGTGATCAGAATGTCGTATTCGGCCAGATGTGCGGGAAGATCGGTCAGCTGCATGGGTAGCGCGTCGTATCTCGCAGCCAGGGCCTCGGCATTGGCAAGCGTGCGGTTGGCGATGGCCATGCGACCGATCCCAAGTTCGAGCAGATGCTCCGCCACCAGCTGAATTGTGTCACCGGCGCCAACCAGCAAAGCGCCATCGTTTCTCAGATCCGTGAAGATCTGCTGCGCCATGGTGACGGCGGCGTAAGCAACAGATACCGGATTGCGTCCGATGTCGGTATCGGTGCGCACCTTTTTTGCGGCCGACAAGGTGATCTGGGAGAGAAGGTTGAGCTCGGGCCCCAGGGTGCCGGCACTGCGGGCCAGATCGTAGGCGGATTTCACCTGACCCATGATCTGCGGTTCACCGAGCACCTGGGAATCGAGTCCCGCCGCCACCCGGATGAGATGGCGCGCTGCATCCTGGTCCCAATAGCTGTACGCCATGCTCGCCAGTTCGCTGATGGAGATTTCGCGTGTTTCAGCCAGCCAGCGCCGAACCTGTGCTTCGTTGTCGGGGTCTACGGCGAGATACAGCTCTGTTCGGTTGCAGGTAGATAGTATGGCGGCTTCGGAGACGCCCGGAATGGAGGCGGTTGCATTGCGCAGCGCAGGTTCCAGCGAATCCTCTGAAAAGGCGATTCTCTCGCGCACTTCGATAGGAGCCGTGCGATAGCTGACGCCGTATGCCAATATCGCCATCAGCTGAGATCTCGAAATGCCATTGAGCCGAACATAACCGCCTATTCTAACAGAGTACTTTCCTGGTGTTTGCTTATAAGCTCTTATTTCTAAACGTATTTTTTGCTGTGCTGTGTATTGGCTGTGCCGCACGTCAACCCATTGTGCTGCAGCCCGGTGGCTTTGAAGTAAAAGGTAAGCTGGCGGTCAAAGATGCGCAGGAGAACTTCAGCGCGCGTTTTCACTGGCGCCAGACCGGCGATCGGTTTCAGATTGATCTCTGGGGACCGCTGGGCCAGGGGCGGGTGCAACTCAGAGGTAGTGGCGACCAGATTGCGCTGCTCGATGGCGCCGGCCAGGTCGTCATCGAGGGCTCACAGGAGGAGGTTATGCGCGCCCAGTTGGGCTGGAGCATGCCGTTGGCGGTGTTTCCTGCCTGGTTGCGTGGCGAGCCGAAATCCGGGCTTCCCGCAGCAGATCTACAGCGCGACGCTGCCGGCCTGGTTCGCAGTTTTCGCCAGCTCGACTGGCTCGTCAGCTACGAGCAGTATCGCGCGGTCGAGACGGCCTCTGAAATGCGCACTTTGCCGCGCAAACTCAGCGCCACCAACGGGGCCACGCGGGTACGGATCGTGATCTCCGAGTGGCGGATTTAACCTGTTGATTTATTGGGCAATTCGGTTTGACAGCATGGTTGTCCAACAGCACAATACCGGCCCTCGCGCGGGGGGCTATTTGGACATTTGACAGCGCGATGGACGACGGCAAACGCAGACCGGTTTACTGGGGTGTCGCCAAGCGGTAAGGCACCAGGTTTTGATCCTGGCATGCGCAGGTTCGAATCCTGCCACCCCAGCCATTAATGACCCGGATAACGACCTAAAAAGACAACTGAGCAGGATCGGCAACCGAAACACCTTCAGCCAATGGATCTCGATTTACCAAATCTCATACTGTTCTCGGGCAGCGCCTCGCGGCCGCTGGCTGAACGCGTCGCCAAAGAGTTGCGGATGGAGCTTGGCCGCGCGGATGTCGGCCGTTTCAGCGATGGTGAGGTCGATGTCGAGATCCATGAAAACGTTCGCGGCCGGGATGTATTCCTGCTGCAGTCGACCGGCGCGCCGACCAACGACAACATCATGGAAATCATGATCATGGCGGACGCCATCCACCGGGCGTCGGCGGCACGCGTTACCGCCGTCATACCCTACTTCGGCTACGCCCGGCAGGATCGCCGGGCGCGTTCCGCCCGCGTGCCCATCAGCGCCAAGGTCGTAGCCGACATGCTCGGCAGCGTCGGCATTGACCGGATGCTCACGGTCGACCTTCACTCCGACCAGATTCAGGGCTTTTTTAACATGCCGGTGGACAACGTCTACGGCTCTCCGGTGCTGGTCGATCACATGGTTTCGGCGGCGTACAAGAATCCGGTCATCGTGTCGCCCGACGTGGGTGGCGTGGTCAGAGCCAGGGCGATTGCCAAGCAGGCCAACGATCTCGATCTCGCCATCATCGATAAAAGACGCCCGCAACCAAATGAAACAAAGGTCATGAACGTTATCGGCGATGTCTCCGGCAAAACCTGCATCATCGTCGACGATATCGTGGATACGGCCGGTACGTTGTGTACGGCGGCTCAAGCGTTGAAAGAAGAAGGTGCAACCATGGTTGTGTCGTATACCACTCACCCGGTTCTTTCGGGCAACGCCATCGAAAAAATTTCCAGTTCCGAGCTCGACGAGATGATTGTCACGGACACCATCGCGTTGAGTAAAGAAGCCAGCAGTTGCAAAAAGATCAAGCAGCTGAGTCTGGCCCGTGTGCTCGCAGAAGCTATAAAGCGCGTGAGCAATGAAGAGTCCATCAGCGCGATGTTTCGCTAGCTGGTGATTGCCAATCTCCGGGGGTTTGGTCGCGAATCCCCCGGAGTATCAGATAAAA